>JAQVSX010000044.1 GCA_028700355.1 Clostridia bacterium | reverse complement strand
GTTACGCTGCCGTTAATAGGCAAAGACAGCTTTCAGGAAGTAGACATAGTCGGCATTACAATGCCTATAACAAAACATAATTATATGGTTAAGGATATAAACAGACTTGCGGATATAATAAGGGAAGCCTTTTATATAGCAAAATCGGGCAGGCCGGGACCTGTGCTTATAGACGTTCCCAAAGACATTCAGCAGGCGGTATGCGAATTTGAGCCTTGTCCGCTTTTGCAGACAAAAAACGGCATATCTTTTTCTAACGAAGAACTTGGCAGCGCAGTAAAGCTTATAAACAATTCTGCAAAGCCGTATATTTATGCAGGCGGCGGTGTTATAGGCTCTGACGCTTCTAAAGAGCTTATAGAATTTGCGGAGCTTATAGACGCTCCCATAGGCAGCAGTATGATGGGGCTTTCTGCCGTTCCGCACGACAATAAAAGGTTTTTGGGTATGACGGGTATGCACGGCAGATACGCAGCCACCAAGCTGATGCAGGACAGCGACCTAATAATTGCGATAGGAACAAGGTTTTCTGACAGGGCGACGGGCAACAAAAAGAATTTTTGCAGCGGTAAGAATTTTATCCATATAGATATTGACCCTGCCGAAATAGGCAAGAATGTACCCGTTTATGTTTCTCTTGTCGGCGATGTAAAAAAGGTTTTGACAAGGCTGAACAGCTCGCTTGAAAAGACAAATAGGGAGGGCTGGCACGGCGAAGTTGAGTTGGTAAAAAATTCGCCCGATAACCATTTGCAGATGGACAAAAGCAAACTTAATCCGCAGTCTGTTATAGAGGCGGTGAGAAGGTTTGCCGCTGATGACGATGTGGTTGCCACAGATGTAGGACAGCATCAGATGTGGGTTTCGCAGTATTATAAATTTTCAAGTCCGCGCACATTTATAACCTCGGGCGGCCTCGGCACAATGGGCTTTGGTTTGGGTGCAGCGATAGGCGCATGCATAGCGAGGGGTTTTAAACGCACAATTTTATTTACAAGCGACGGCAGTTTTCATATGAATTTAAACGAAATGGCGACGGCGGTTACAAATAATCTGCCCATTGTTATCATAGTGTTAAATAACTGCTGTCTGGGTATGGTTCGCCAATGGCAGACGCTGTTTTTCGGCAAAAGGTATTCTCAGACGACTATGAACAGAAAAACTGATTTCTCTCTTATTGCTAACGCTTTCGGCGCAAAGAGCTTTAAACTTGAAAAGCCGCAGGATACAGAAGCGGTATTAAAACAGGCATTTTCGGAAAGCGGCCCATGCGTTGTTGATGTTAAGATAGATATAGACGAAAAGGTGTTGCCTATGATACCGCCGGGCGGAACGATAAAAGATATTATTTTAAAGGCATAAAGGGGGCAAAGACTATGAAAGAGCAAAATATTATTATTTCTATGCTGGTAAAAAACGAAGCGGGTGTACTTACAAGGGTTTCGGGGCTGTTCGGCAGAAGGGGCTTTAATATAGATTCCCTTTCAGTAGGAGAGACAGAAAACAAAAACATATCCCGCATAACCGTTACCGCACACGGCGACGATTATGTAAAAGAGCAGATATTCCGTCAGCTTGAAAAGCTGCACGATGTAATTATTGTAGAGGTTATGGACGAAAGGGATATAATCACACGGGAGCTGTTGCTTATAAAACTGAGCGTTAAGCAGGGCGGAAGAAGCGCCGTTATGGAAGCCGTAAATGTTTTCAGGGCAAAAATTGTAGATTTGACACCTGAATCCCTTTCGGTAGAAATAACAGGCGACAAAAGCAAATGCGATGCGTTTTTAGAATATCTTAAACCCTTCGGCATTACCGAAATTTGCAGAACGGGAATAACAGCAATGGGCAGGGGCAACAACATTTTATCATTAAAAGAATAAATTTTATATATAAAGGAGCTTAAAAATGGCAAATATTTTTTATGAAAAGGATTGCGATTTATCACTGATAAAAAGCAAAAAGATTGCGGTAATAGGTTACGGCAGTCAGGGACACGCACACGCACTTAACTTAAAGGAAAGCGGCGCAGATGTAATTATAGGTTTATACGAGGGTTCAAAATCGGCAGAAAGGGCAAAGGCAAAGGGCTTTAAGGTGCTAAGCGTTGCCGAAGCGGTAAAAGCGGCGGATTTGGTAATGGTGCTTGTAAACGACGAAAAACAGGCAGAGCTGTACAAAAACGATATAAAGCCAAACCTTAAAAAAGGAATGACGCTTGCGTTTGCGCACGGCTTTAACATACATTACGGGCAGATAGTCCCCCCCGACGATATCAATGTTATTATGATTGCCCCCAAAGGCCCCGGACATACGGTAAGAAGCCAATATACAGAGGGCAAAGGCGTTCCCTGTCTGGTAGGCGTTTATCAGGATGCAGACGGCAAGGCGTTTGAGCTTGGTTTGTCTTATGCGGCTGCGATAGGCGGCGCAAGGGCGGGCATACTCGAAACAAATTTTAAAGAAGAAACAGAAACAGACCTTTTCGGCGAACAGGCTGTGCTTTGCGGCGGAGTAACAGAGCTTATTAAAGCGGGTTTTGACACACTTGTAGAAGCAGGCTATAAGCCCGAAAGCGCTTACTTTGAATGTCTGCACGAAATGAAACTGATTATAGATATGGTAGTTGCCGGCGGACTGTCTTTAATGAGATATTCTATAAGCGACACAGCCGAATACGGCGACTATAAAACAGGCAAGAGAATTATAACGGATAAGACACGTGCCGAAATGAAAAAAGTTCTTTCAGAAATACAGGACGGCACCTTTGCAAGGGATTGGATACTTGAAAACAAGGCAAACCGCCCCCATTTTAACGCCGTAAGGAAAATGGAAAAAGAACATCTTATTGAAAAGACGGGCGCAGAGCTAAGGGCTAAAATGATGTGGAACAAAGACCAATTTAAAGATTAACTTTTGCGGCATATTGCTGCCTTAGAGGTATATATAATGATATCTGACAGTATAAAAAAGGGCGCAGAAAGAGCGCCGCACCGCTCTTTGCTTAAAGCAAACGGCATTACAGACAAACAGCTTGAAAAGCCCGTTATTGCGGTTGTAAACTCTTTTAACGAAATTGTGCCGGGGCATACGCATTTGCAACAGATTTCTCGTGCGGTAAAAGACGGCATACTTGCCGCAGGCGGAACGCCGCTTGAATTTAATACCATAGCCGTTTGCGACGGCATTGCTATGGGGCACAGGGGAATGAATTATTCCCTTTGCACGAGGGAGCTTATTGCCGACAGTATAGAATGTATGCTTAAAGCGCACAGCTTTGACGGCGCTGTATTTATTCCCAATTGTGATAAAATAGTGCCTGCAATGCTTATGGCTGCGGTAAGGCTTAATCTTCCGTCTGCCTTTATAAGCGGCGGACCTATGCTTTCGGTAGAGGATAATTGCGGCAACTATCTTGACTTAAACAGCGTTTTTGAGGCTGTGGGAAAGCTTAAAGCGGGTATGATAGGCGAGAAAGAGCTTAAAAGTATAGAAGATAATGCCTGCCCCTCCTGCGGTTCGTGCTCGGGTATGTTTACGGCAAATTCTATGAATTGCCTTACCGAAGCTATCGGTTTGGCTTTGCCCGGCGGCGGCACTATACCCGCTGTATATTCTCAAAGGATAAGGCTGGCAAAGCAGACGGGAGAGATAATAATAAAACTTGTTGAAGATAATATCTGCGCAAGGGATATAATAAACCAAAAATCAGTTAAAAACGCCCTTTATACCGATATGGCTTTGGGCTGCTCGACAAATACAGTGTTGCATCTGGCGGCGCTTTGTTATGAAGCCGATTTGCCCTTTAATCTTGAAATGGTAAATGAAATCAGCGCTAAAACACCCAATCTTTGCAAGCTTGCGCCTGCGGGAGCGCATCACGTGCAGGATTTACACAGGGCGGGCGGCATACAGGCAGTACTTAAAGAGTTGGATAGCGCAGGGCTTATAGACACATCTGCGCTGACGATAAGCGGCAGACTGTCTGAGCGTCTGCAAAGCGTTGAATATATAGGGCGCAATGTAATAAAAAGCTTTAAAGAGCCGTATTCAAAGACCGGCGGGCTTGCCGTACTTTTCGGCAATATTGCTACAGAAGGGGCGGTGGTAAAGCGCAGCGCCGTAGATGTAAAAATGTACGACGTTATAGGCACTGCAAGGGTATTTGACTGCGAGGAAGATGCAGTTTTGGCGATTTACGGCGGAAAGATAAAAAAAGGCGATGTAGTTGTAATACGCTTTGAAGGCCCTGCAGGAGGCCCGGGTATGAGAGAAATGCTTTTGCCCACTTCCGCAATTGCCGGCATGGGGCTTGACCGCGATGTTGCGCTTATAACAGACGGAAGGTTCAGTGGCGCAACAAGGGGGGCGGCAATAGGGCATATTTCCCCCGAAGCTGCGGCGGGCGGTCTGATTGCTTATGTTAAAGAAGGGGATAAAATCCATATAGATATAAATCACAATGTAATCAATTTGCTTGTAGGCGTTGAGGAAATTCAAAAGAGAAAGGCAGAGGGTTTTAAAACGCCTAAAAAAGAGCTGTCGGGCTATTTAAAAAGATATTCAAATTTGGTTCAGTCCGCCGGCTGCGGAGCGATATTTAAAAAATAATAACGGCAAAAGTCAGCTGATATATCAGCTATTATAATATAGTCGGAGTTACTATTATGAAAAATATAAAAATTTTTGACACAACTTTAAGGGACGGCGAACAGGCACCCGGCTGCAGTATGCAGCTTGACGAAAAAATTGAAATTGCCAAAGCGCTTGAAAAGCTTAAAGTTGATATCATTGAGGCAGGTTTTGCGGTCGTTTCACCGGGGGACTTTGAGTCTGTAAAAACAGTAGCGCAAATCGTTAAGGACTGCACTGTCGCAAGCCTTGCGCGCGCCGTAAAAAAAGATATTGATGCCGCCTACGAGGCGGTTAAGGTTGCCGTATCGCCCAGAATACATACATTTTTGGCTACTTCTCCGCTGCATATGCAGTATAAGCTTAAAATGACCGAAGACAGGGTTTTAGAAGTAATAAAGGAAAGCGTTTCATACGCAAAAAATTATGTAAGTGATGTGGAATTTTCTGCAGAAGACGCAACGAGAAGCGAGCCTGTTTTTTTGGCTAAGGCTGTTTTTACGGCAATTGAGGCAGGCGCAAATGTCATAAATATTCCCGATACGGTAGGCTATGCGACATCTGCCGATATGATAAATATGCTTACATATTTAAAACAAAATGTAAAAAATATTGACAAAGCAGAAATTTCGGTACATTGCCATAACGATTTAGGTATGGCGGTAGCAAACTCCCTTGCGGCTATAACGGCGGGGGCAACTCAAATTGAATGTACAGTCAACGGGCTTGGAGAGCGGGCTGGCAATGCCGCTTTGGAAGAAATAATAATGGCGCTAAATACCCGTAAAAATTATTACGGCGGACAGAGCAGGATAGACACGACACAGATTTATCGCACAAGCAGGCTGATATATAATATTTTAGGTATAAAGCCGCCGCTTAACAAAGCTATTGTGGGCGCAAACGCTTTTGCTCACGAGGCGGGTATTCATCAGCACGGCGTTATGGCAAAAAGGGAAACATACGAGATAATGACACCGCAGTCGATAGGGCTGCCTACTAATAAAATGGTACTCGGCAAGCACAGCGGCAGGCATGCGGTGGAAGACAGGTTGAAAGAGCTTGGCTATACGCTTACAAAGGAAGAGCTTGACAGCGTTTTTGAAAGCTATAAAGACCTTTGCGATAAAAAGAAGGTCATAACCGATATAGATTTAGAGGCTTTGCTTAAACATAAGAAAATTGAGACAGCAGGCTATAAGCTGATACGCTTTACCGTAAACAGCGGAAATTATGTTACGGGAAACGCCGTTGTAAAGCTTAGTTTAGAAGATAAGATTTTTGAAGAAGTGGCAATAGGGGACGGCCCTATAGATGCGGCTTACAAAGCTATAGATAAAATAATAAAGGGCGGCAAGCGTAGTCTGGAAAGCTATTCGATACATTCTGTAACCGAAGGTAAAGATGCGCTGGGTGAAGCGGTTGTAAAGGTAAAAAGCGGCGACGATTTTGTTACCGGCAGAGGACTATCTACTGACGTTATTGAGGCGAGTATATTGGCTTATATCAACGCAGTAAACAAACTTAATTAATAGTTGGTGGTAACCCATGAATAATAAAACTTTAGATATTTTTGACAGAGATC
>JAQVSX010000043.1 GCA_028700355.1 Clostridia bacterium | reverse complement strand
CCTTTGCGGCCTGTGCTGCCCGCCTTTGCCGTAAATATCCTTTCTTAAAGTGGTATATTCGTATATTTCGCCTCCGCAGATTATTTTAAGAGTCCCCAGACTGTTTATTGACGATGCTATTTTATAGGGCGTGCCGAAAAGCAGCTCTGCCACTTTTTGCGGAACAATTTCCGAACAAATATCGATGTCATACGCAGGGTAGCCGAGAAGGCTGTTTCTTACATAGCCGCCGGTAATATAAAGTGGTAAATTAAAAATTTTTGCAAGTTTTGTTAAATTTTCGCTGACTTTTATTTTTTTCATAATATACTTTACATAATCCGATAATTATTATATCATATTTTTATTGCGCCTATTATTTATTATATTAAATTATATAAGGAAAAACAAGGTTAAATATGTACAATTTTATATTAAACCCCATTGCGGGACGAGGCAAGGCCCAAAGGGCAATGAACAAAATTGAAAAATATTTACTAAAAAACAATATTGAATATAAGATATACCGCACAGAGTATCCTTCTCATGCGGTGGAAATATCAAAAAATATAAGCTCTTGCAGCGACAATGTTATCGCTGTGGGCGGAGACGGCACAGTAAGCGAGGTGTTAAACGGAATTGCAGATTTTAGCAGCTGCGCTCTTGGCATAATACCCTGCGGAACAGGCAATGATTTTTCTAAATTTATAGGGCTTAAAAAAAATCCCGTTGCGGCGATAAAAAATATTATTGATACTGTAAGTCCGCAGTACACAGATTTTATGCAATTAAACGGAAAGCGTGTTATGAATGTTACCGGTATGGGAATGGATGTTTCTGTTTTAGAGCTTTGCAAAAAAATGAGATTTATAAAGGGAAAATTACAGTATCTTATCGCACTGATAAGGATATTGCTTAAATTTGACTGGCATAAGTTTACCGTTCAGATAGACGATAAGCCTGCGGAGCAGAAAACGGTTTTGCTCGTTGCGGCTTGTAACGGAAAATATTTCGGCGGCGGAATGCCTATTTCTCCGCTGTCTGACATTTCTGATAATTATTTAAATTTAATTATTGTAAATAAATTAAAAAAATGGAAAATACCCGTTGCCCTTATAAATTTATTAAGGGGAAAGCTGCTAAAATACGATTTTGTAGAAAACATATTATGTAAAAGCGTAAGTATAAAAACCCCTGACGGCTCAACAGTAATTAATATTGACGGGGAATTAGTTAAAGATATTCCGTTTGAATGCCGCATTGTAAAAAATCAGCTTAAAATGTTCAGGTAAAACTTTATATTTTTGAAAGCTTTAAAACGATTGACAAAAGCAGTAAAATAATATAGAATAACATAGCTTAATAGATGTGCGGCGCATTTGCCGTTATTAATGACGCGGGGTAGAGCAGTCTGGTAGCTCGTCGGGCTCATAACCCGGAGGTCGTGTGGTTCGAATCCCACCCCCGCAACCATTTTCCTTATGTGGCGGCGTAGCTTAGCTGGTTATAGCGGCCGGTTCATACCCGGCAGGTCGTTGGTTCAAGTCCGACCGCCGCTACCAAAATAATATATACGGCCCCATGGTCAAGCGGTTAAGACATCGCCCTTTCACGGCGGTATCAGGGGTTCAAGTCCCCTTGGGGTCACCAATATAATATCTGTTTTTTAAACAGATATTTTTTTATTTCAAATATATTGCCGCAAAAGCAGGTATCAAAAAAACCGTATCTCGAGTATTTCAAGAGACGGTTTTTATTAAAAAATTTTAATTGTTTTTAGTTAATTATTCTTACCGGCAGCAGTAAATATAAATATTCGTCCCCCTCTACGGGCTGTACTATACAGGGCGCTACCGAAGACGTAAAATTAATTGTTATATAATCGTCGGCAATATTTTTAAGCGCTTCTATAAAATATTTTGCGTTAAAGGCAATTAAAATATCTTTTCCCTTTAAATCAACCAAAATATTTTCCTTTATGTTTCCCTCTTCAGAATTAGAAGTGATAGTAAGTATTTTTTCCTTTACGTCAAATTTAACAAGATTGTTTTTATCGCCCTTTGACAGTATAGAAGCTCTTTCTAAACTGTCTTCAAATTGCAGCTTTTCGCTCGTTACGATGCTGGAAAAATCACCGGGTATAATCATTTTATAATTTATAAATTCTCCTTCTAACAGGCGAGAGGTTATTGTGGTATTGTCTATATTAACCATAATATGATTTTTTTGAATATAAATTTTAAGCTCGTTTTCATCGTCGGATAAAAATTTAGATATTTCTGACAGACACCTTGCCGGCACGACGGTTTTTATATCGCCACTAGAGCTGATAATATTTTTATTGCACAGCGCCAACCTGTAACCGTCAAGGGCTACGGATGTTATTTTATTGCCGTTTATTTCTAAAAGACAGCCTTTAAGTATGGGTCTTGAATCGTCGGTAGAAGCAGAAAAAATAACTTTATTTATCAGCTCTTTAAAGTCCTTGGAAAAAATGGTAAAATAATCTGTATCGGTTAGTGAGGGAAGCACGGGAAAATCGTCTGCATTCATGCATGACAGTATTCCTTCACTGTCCATATAATTAATTTTTAATTGTTTGTTTATTAAATTGATTTCAATTTGGTCTTTATTTAATTTTCTTACAAAATCGGCAAACAGCCTTCCTGCTACAAGCACTTCACCTTCTTCTGTAATATCGGCTTTTATCTTTTTTTCGATTGATAATTCATTATCTGTTGCAGAAAGCAATAAATAATCTTCCTTTGCTTTTAATTTAATTCCTTCCAAAATGGGATTTACTGCCTTGCTGCTTACGGCTTTTACTACTTTTAATACAGCATCCGATAAATCCAATCCGTTACATAACAGTTTCATATAACCTCCGTGTTGCCTTAAATTATTAAGGGTTATTTTATATAAATTGAATAGTATAATTAGTATTAGAGTCTGTGAATTAGTGGACAAGTTTATTTTATTTGTTATATTATATCTTTTTTTATTAAAATTGGCAAGTTTAATTTAAAATAAATAAAAAAATCAAAAATAAATAATGTTAATAAGTATGTTATATTGTTGTTATTATAGGTGCATAAGCGGCTAAATTATACACATATTCCAAGCGGTAACAAGCGTTTAAATTATATATAAACAATGTAAATTGAAGTATTCCACAAACAAACATGCATTAAATTGTATAACTTGTGTATTAATTAAAAAACGGAGCTATACTGCCACTGTTGACAGAGTATACAGCAGTTGTATTATTGTGTAAATCTTTAATATTTTCCGTTGTGGTTATTATTGTCTGAACATAGTCGCAGTATGAAAGAAGTCTTTTTCTGCGGAAAATATCAAGCTCTGAAAAAACGTCGTCTAAAAGCAGCAGAGGATATTCCCCCGTTATTTTTTTATAATAATTTAGCTCTGAAAGTTTTATTGAAAGCGCGCATGTCCTTTGCTGCCCTTGAGAGCCGTAAATTTTTACATCGAGGTTACTTAGCAATATTTTAATATCGTCCCTGTGAGGGCCTACCGTAGTATAGCCAAGCTTTAAATCCTTTTCCCTGCTGCTTTTTAAATTATTTAAAAAATTTTGTTTAATGTCGCCTTGCAGGCTTAAAGAGCTTTGATAAGAAATTTCAAGTTCTTCGCTATGGGAAAGCGTTTTGTGTATTTTTTTTACATCGTCATATATTGAAGATATAAATTCCATACGGCTGCTGATAATATAGCTGCCCGCAGAAGCTAACTGCTCATCGTAAATTTCTAACATGGGCCTTAAACTTTTTTGCGAGCTTTTTAAAACATTGTTTCTTTGTTGCAGAATTTTATTATAGCTTATTAAGGTATAAAAATATTTTTTATTTATCTGAGATATATCGACATCTAAAAATTTGCGGCGACAGGCAGGGGCATCCTTTACAAGCTTTAACTCGTCGGGAGAAAAGTAAACGGCGTTTATGCCGCCCAAAAGTTCCCCCGTTTTTAAAACGGGAATGTCGTTTATAAGTATTTTTTTGTTTTCAGTCTGCGATAAATATATTTTAACCCTGTGCTGTCCGTATGCCTTTAAAGCGTTTACCTCGACAGTACTGCTGCCTTGCCCCTTTAATATAAGCTCCTTATCCTTTCCCCTGAAAGATTTTCCCACGCAGCACAAATATACCGCCTCGATTAAATTGGTTTTGCCCTGCGCATTTTTTCCCGTAAGTATATTTATACCGCTGCCGAGATTTATTTTAAGGTATTCATAATTTCTGAAATTTTTTAATTTGATGTTTGTTATTGTCATAATAATTAAGATTAAATATTTGCCGTTAAAACTTTATTTTTTGTTTTTTATATGTTATAATAAAAAAAGTTTATTATATAAGATTTTAGGTGTGTAACAGTACAGCGTCGGCAATTTAAGCTGTTACAGCCTTTTTTTGACTGTTTGCTTGTAATGATTATACCATAAAAGATAAAATATATATATAATTTTAAGGATTAAAAACATAATGACAGATGATTTAAAACTATTATGGAAGGATGCGTTAAAAATAATCGAAACGGGTACATCTTTTGTTACATATGAAGTATGGCTTTCTTCCTTAGAGCCGGTTGAAATTACAGGGAACAAACTTGTCATGGTTAGCCCCACTTCCATGGCGGTAAATGTAATAAACAATAATTATTTAGATTTAATCAAAAATGCGCTAAACACCATAAACAACAATATTGCAGATGTTGCCGTTATATCGGCAAGTGATTTTTCTCAATATTTAAAGACACGCACGCTGCCGGAAACAGAAATTAAAGAAAAAAAAGAGGAAGCAAAGGGTGAAAAAACAGAGACGGAAGAGCTTATATTTAACGCAAAATATACATTTGATAATTTTGTAGTCGGTACGTCTAACCAACTTGCGCATGCGGCGGCAAAAGCGGTTTCTGAAAATCCGGGAAAAAGCTATAATCCCCTGTTTATATACGGCGGAAGCGGCCTGGGGAAAACGCATATAATGCACGCTATAGGAAACCAGCTTAAAAATGAAAAGCCACGGCTTAAAGTAAGTTATATAACCAGCGAAAGGTTTGTTAACGAGCTTGTTGAGGCAATAAGGGGAGGAAAGGAACAGTCTACCAAACAATTTCGGGCAAGATACCGCAGCCTTGATGTTTTAATGATAGACGATATTCAGTTTATCGCAAACAAAATGTCTACTCAGGAAGAGTTTTTCCATACCTTTAACGACCTTTATCATCTCGGAAAGCAAATAATAATATCGTCCGACAGGGCACCCAAATTTTTATCGGAGCTTGAAGAGAGACTGCGCTCCCGTTTTCAGTGGGGGCTTATAGTAGATATTCAGCCGCCTGAAATAGAAACCAGACTTGCCATACTTAAAAAGAAAGCAGAAAATGAAAGGTATAATGTAGAGGAAAGCGTTTTTCATCTAATTGCAGAAAGGATTGACAGCAATATAAGGGAAATGGAAGGAATGCTTTCAAGAATAACATTTTATTCTTCTCTGATAGGTTCGAGCAAGGTTACATACGATATAGCGGTAGAGGCGTTAAAGGATTTTTTAGACGATAAAAAAGAAGTGCTTACCATAGACAAAATAATAGAAGTGGTTTGCGGCTATTATTCGGTAACAAAGGGCGACATAATCAGCAAAAAGAAAAACAAGGAAATTGTAGAACCCCGTCAGGTTTGTATGTACATAATTACAGAACTTTTAAGCGTTCCGCTTGCCGCAATAGGCTCGGCTTTTGGCGGACGGGACCATACGACTGTTATGCACGCAAGAGATAAAATAAGCGAGCTTATTCAGACAAACAACAATCTCGCTACGGCAATAAAAGATATTAAGGCAATGATACAGAAAAAATAATACAGAGCTTACCCTATATTAAAAAATACAAAAAAAGCAAGCTATTACGGCTTGCTTTTTATGATTTGCGTTGTTATTTTTTGTAAACATTATATATTATCTCATATATGCGCTCTATATCTTCAAATGAATAATAATCTATGTATATTCTGCCTTTGGAGTTTGTGCCGACTACTGATACCTTAGTGCCGAAAACCCTTTGCATATCGCTTACAAGTTCATTAAGTTCGAAGTCATGATAGTTTTTTTCCTTATGTGGCGGCATACCCTTTTTTACTTTGGGCATTGAGGTAGATTTTACAAGTTTTTCAAGCTCTCTTACGCTGAGCTTTTTTTCTACCGTCATTTTAGCTAAATAAATCGCCTTTTCCTTTTCCAGACCAATAAGGCATCT
>JAQVSX010000042.1 GCA_028700355.1 Clostridia bacterium | reverse complement strand
TCATAAATATCTTAACACCTTTTTATGAAATAGGAATTTCCATAGTAATAGGTTTTATTTTGGGCATATTGTTTGAGCTTCCGCTTAAAATGTTTAAAAAAACATCAAACAGGACATGCCTTATAATCGCTTTTGTATTTATATGCATAGGGCTTACAAATCTGTCAGGCGGCTCACCGTTGCTCGGCTGTATGGCTTTCGGCTGCACATTTATTAATCTTAACAAAAAGGGATTTCAAATTCAGGAAATAATTGACATAATAACACCTCCGATATTTGTAATATTTTTTGTGGAGTCGGGTGCGTCGCTCGATGTTACTTTACTGCCCGCTCTCGGCGTTGTAGGCATTATCTATGTTTTGTTTAGGGTAATAGGCAAAATACTCGGTTCTTATACGGGAGCGGTCATTACAAAGGCTCCCCAAAACGTAAAAAAATATCTCGGATTGGCGCTGATTCCGCAAGCCGGCGTTGCGATTGGACTTTCGCTGTTATTTGAACAAGCTTTTCCCGCCATAGGCGGCAGTATAAGGGCAGTTGTATTATGCGCCACCTTAATTTATGAGATTATAGGCCCTGTAATGAGTAAATATGCTTTGGTAAAATCCGGAGATATAACGGTAGAAAAAATGATAAAACAATAAAAGGGAATATATATATAGCCCCTGATGATAACATTAAGATTATAGGTTATATAATTTAAAGGCATTTTAAACAAAGTTTAAAATGCCTTTTTAAATTAATTGTAATTATTAATTTATTTTTTATTTTACATTAGCAACATATTCAATAAGGTCAACAACCTTTGAAGAATAGCCCCATTCATTATCATACCAAGATACAAGCTTAACAAATGTAGGGGTAAGCATTATTCCCGCATTTGCGTCAAAAACCGAAGTGCAGGTTTCGCCTATAAAGTCGCTAGATACCACAGAATCTTCCGTATAGCCTATAATGCCCTTATACTGCTCAGATAAAGATGCCTTTTTCATAACCTCTTTAATTTGGTCATACGTGGTAGGTGTCTTTAAATTAACGGTAAGGTCAACTACTGAAACATCAAGAGTGGGTACTCTAAAAGCCATACCTGTAAGCTTGCCTTTAAGTTCGGGTATTACAGAGCCTACTGCCTTTGCCGCACCGGTAGAAGAAGGGATTATATTGTTAGATGCAGCCCTGCCGCCTCTCCAATCCTTTTTGGAAGGGCCGTCAACTGTTTTCTGAGTAGCCGTTGTCGAATGTACCGTAGTCATAAGACCTTCGGTTATTCCAAAGCTGTCGTTAATAACCTTTGCCAAGGGGGCAAGGCAGTTTGTGGTACAGCTTGCATTAGAAATAACATCCATATCCTTTACATATTTGTCTTGGTTAACTCCCATAACAAACATAGGCGCATCCTTAGAGGGCGCTGTAATAATTACTTTTTTTGCTCCGCCCGTCAAATGCTTCTTAGCGTCTTCAATGTTAGTAAATACGCCTGTAGCTTCGGCAATATATTCGGCACCGCATTTTGTCCAGTCAATGTTTGCGGGGTCTCTTTCCTCATATACGGTAATTTCGTTGCCGTTAACGATAAGCTTGTCTCCCTTAACTTCGACATCGCCTTTAAATCTGCCGTGAATACTGTCGTAAGTAAGCATATATTTCATATAATCAAGGTTAATAAACGGGTCATTAATGCCTGTTACTACAACATTGGGATTTGCCAGCGAAGCCCTGAATACAAGGCGGCCTATTCTGCCAAATCCGTTAATTCCTATTTTAATTTTGCTCATAAGTAATCTCCTTTTAAAAAATTATATAAATATTTTATAAACTATAATATAGATTCCTAAATTAAAAGCACTTCTATTTTAAGCATTAAAAAATGCAACATTGTATATTATAAGCAAATTTGCTCAATATTGCAAGCAAAATAATTTCATTTAAGGTTTTCCGGGTTAAGGCATTTTAATTTTTCAAGTACAAAAAGGCCGTCCTTTCTTATTAACTTGCCGTCAAAATAAATTTCGCCTCCTCCGTACTCCTTTGTTTGAATCAATATAAGGTCCCAATGCAAAGCAGATTCGTTGCCGTTGCTTGCCTCTTTATAGCAGCTGCCGGGCGTAAAATGCAGACTGCCGCTTATCTTTTCGTCAAACAATATATCGCCTATGGGGCTTGTGATATACGGGTTTATGCCGAGCGCAAATTCGCCGACATACCTGCTGCCCTCATCGGTATCAAATACCTTGTTGATTTTCTCTGTCAAATTAGCCTTTGCGTCAATAATTTTGCCGTTTTCAAAAAGCAGGCTGATATTTTCGTATTTGGTGCCGCCGTTTACAGACGGCGTGTTGTAAGTAATTCTGCCGTTTACGCTGTTTTTAACGGGTGCAGTATATACTTCACCGTCGGGAATATTATTTTTTCCCGAACATTTTATTACGGAAATATTATTTATGGAAAAGGTTAAATCTGTATCAGGCGAGACAATGCGCACATTATCTGTTTTTTCCATCAATTGTTTAAGGCTGTCCATTGCCCTATCCATTTTACTGTAATCGAGATTGCAGACATTAAAATAATAATCCTCAAAAGCCTGTGTGCTCATACCCGCAAGCTGCGCAAAAGATGCGTTAGGATACCTTAAAATAACCCATTTGGTTTTGTCTACCCTTATATCGTGGTGGACGGGTCTGCTGTAATATGTCATAAAGGTCTGTAAATTTTCGGGGGGAACGTCGCTGTTTTCAAATGTGTTCTGCCCGCCTCTTATGGCAATATAGGCATCCATATCTTCCATACGGTATTTTGCGTATTTTGCAAGAATTTCGCAATGCTGCTTATTTATGCCAAAAAGCAGCTGCCTTTGCACCAAAGGGTTAACAAGCGTAACAATGGGAAAAGCACCAAGGGCATAAACCTGTTTAATAATTTCGTTTATAAGCACATGGTCAATGCCGGAGGCATCTATCAATATTTTTTCGCCCTTTTTTAAACTGCAAGAATAATTTACAAGATTATATGCAAGGCGTTCAAATCTGCTGTCAGACATAAAAATCTCCTTAATCGTGTTATATCACACATTATACAATATTTAATAAAAATATAAAAGCAATATAGAATTATTTTGCTTAAAAAGGTATTTTTTATGTATAATTTATGTATAAGTATTGGTCAAATAATAAAATATAAAGTATAATACTTATAGAACAAATTATTGCGGAGGATAAAAAAATGCCACTGATTACAACCAAAAAGATGTTTAAAAAAGCGTATGAGGGCGGCTATGCCATAGGCGCTTTTAATGTAAACAATATGGAAACCATACAAGGCATAGTAGAGGCAGGCAAACTGGAAAATGCGCCCTTGATATTGCAAGTATCTTCCGGGGCAAGAAAATACGCAAACCCCTTATATTTAAAAAAGCTTGTAGACGCCGCCGTTACGGATAGCGGGCTTCCCATAGCGCTTCATTTAGACCACGGTGATTCTTTTGAATTATGTAAAGACGCAATAGACGGCGGCTTTACATCTGTTATGATAGATGCATCTCATCACAGCTTGGAGGAAAACATTGCAATAACTAAAAGAGTAGTGGAATACGCTCACGATAAAGGCGTAGTAGTAGAGGCAGAGCTTGGACGGCTTGCCGGCATAGAAGATGCCGTTAATGTTTCCGCTGCCGATGCAATGTACACTAACCCCGAAGAGGTTTACGAATTTGTTTCAAAGTCAGGCTGCGATTCGCTTGCCATTGCCATAGGCACAAGCCACGGCGCTTTTAAATTTAAATCCGAGCCTAAATTAAGGTTTGACATACTTGAAAAGGTAAGCAAGCTGCTGCCTAATTTTCCCATAGTACTGCACGGAGCGTCATCTGTCCCGCAGCAATTTGTAAAACAAATTCAGCTTTACGGCGGAGATATGCCGGGGGCGCAGGGCGTACCTGAGGAAATGCTGCGGCAGGCGGCTTCTATGGCTGTATGTAAAATAAATATAGATTCTGATTTGCGCCTTGCATTTACTGCGGCAATAAGAAAGCATATGAGCGACAACCCCACCCATTTTGACCCCAGACAATACCTTGCGCCCGCAAGAGAGCAGGTTAAGGAAATTGTTAGGCATAAATTGTTAAATGTGCTTGGCTGCTCGGGCAAAGCGACAGAAATACTGTAACAGAAATTATATATTAGGGATTCCCTATGATAACAGCGGCTGCTATATTGCTAAGCCGCTGTTTTTTGTGCCGTTTAGTTTTTAAAATATACCGCTATATCGTCCTTTTGAATATCAAAATTAACAAGGGCGATATCTTCCAATTTGTAAGCGTTTTTTTCTTTAAGCTTTTCAAGCAGCCACGCTTTGCTTTTGCCTGCTTCACGCAGTGCATGGCTGATAATAGCGCCGTCAATAATAAAATCTATTGAAAGGTTAGGATGTTCTTTTTTAATATTCATATCGCCGCTGACAACCGGAGTCGCATGGCTTTTTGGCAAAACGCTTATTTCGCCGTTGGTTTCAAATATGCAAAAAGCTATATCGTTAATATTAAAATAATTTTTAATGCGGCATAGAGCGAGCAGCTCATTTATGTCAAGCTTGCTTTTTTTTAGGTTTTCGTACAGCAGCTTTCCGTCATTAATAAGTACCAGCGGCATTCCCTTAAAAAATCCTTTCAGCTTAAAAGTTTTTCTTGAAATAAGCGTGATTAAAACGTCCAATGCCAAATATACGCCCATAGATATCAAATAATGATAAAAGGGCGTGCTTGTATCGGCAGACATTTGCGCCGCAGTAGAGCCTATAGATATTCCCACAACATAGTCAATAAATTCAAGCTGACTCAGCTGCTTTTTTCCCATTATTTTTGCTATTAAAAATAGCGCCGCAAAAGAGAGCGCAGCAATACCTAAAACTTGCAGAGTTTTCATTTATTTTCCTCTTAATGCTATTTAAATGCTTTTTTTAAGTTTATACTGTAATAATCGTTAGTATCGGCGTTTTTTTGTACTTTTGCACGGTTTTTAACTAAAAATCTTGTTATATTATATACATCAATCCAAATTTCTCCGTTGCCGTCTTCCTGACTTTTGTCAAAAATAAGCTGCAAGCCGAAATGCAAATGGGGTTTTGTGCCCATATTCTTATTTTCTTTATTGCTGTATCCGGTAACTCCCAGATAGCCTATAACCTGTCCCGCCTCTATAATGCTGCCCTTTTTCATTTCCTTAACATAGGGGGCATCTTTCCTTAAATGCGCATAATAATAATATCTTAAATTGTCTAGCGAGCGTATTCCGATTCGCCATCCGCCATATTTATTCCAGCCAAGCTCTGTAACTATTCCGCCTTCAACGGCAATGATAGGCGTACCTATACTGCCGAACATATCGTGGCCTAAATGCACCCTTTTAAAACCGTAACTGCGGGAATTGCCGAAATCGTCGCTGCCGCTATACCAGTACCCTTGCGCAAACGGAAAATATGTTTTCAGTCCGTACTGCATATCATTACCGCTGCTTTCCTGCGTAAAGTAGCCTATATATTCTGCAAATATTGCGCCATAAGCCTCTTTATAGTAATTGTAATATTTGCTGTTTTTTGTAATATCCTCAAAGCTTTGTCCCTTTTCAATTTTGTTTTTCAATTTTTCCAAATAAGCCATATCTTTTTTATAATTAAAATTGTTGCCGTTTTGAGCGGCAATGTAAGCAAGTACATCTGCAAACCTATAATGAAATTCTTCTTTATGGGTTTTTACATCAAGCTCATAAACTTTGCTCAGCGTAGTATAAGGAACGTTAAAATCTACCCATTTAATATATGCGCTTTGAGAAAAAGTATTGTAATGAGGCATCGCCAGAACTGCGGCTGTTACCGCAACGGTTAAAAGCATAATGACTTTATGTTTCATAAACTTATTATAAATAAATTGTTTTAACATTATGCGTTAATAGTTTGAATAAAAAATATATATTTGATATACTTTAGATTACTATGAATATATTTACCAGTAAAATAAAAGAAATAGTATTTACCGTACTGCCCATCACTATAATTGTTGTAATACTGAATTTTACCGTAGCACCGTTAGAGACGGATGCGCTGTATAGGTTTTTCATAGGTACAATATTGGTAATTTTGGGGCTTACGCTGTTTTTAGTGGGGGTAGATGTCGGAGTAATGCCTTTCGGTAAGTTAATCGGCAGCACTCTTGCCAAAAAAAATAAGCTTTGGCTGATAATTGCCGGCGGACTTTTATTGGGCTTTTTTATATCGGTTGCCGAACCGGGACTTTTAGTTTTTGCAAATCAGGTAGAAAGGGCTACATCGGGGCAGATTTCTACTTTCAGCCTGTTGATAATAGTATCGGCAGGTTTTGCTGTTATGATAGCTCTTGGCTGTT
>JAQVSX010000041.1 GCA_028700355.1 Clostridia bacterium | reverse complement strand
AGCATACTGCCCCTTGTAAAAAAATATGGTGCGCTTGTTATCGGGCTTACACTCGACAAGAACGGACTGCCCAAAACAGTGGAAAGGCGCATAGAAATTGCCAAAAAGATTATAGACAAAGCACGCTCATACGGCATTAAAAAAAGCGATGTAATAATAGACCCCTTAACGCTTACACTGAGCGCAGAGCAGCAGCAGGCGCAAAATACTTTAAACGCTGTCAGAGAATTTAAAAAAATGGGCATAAAAACAGTGCTTGGCATATCGAATATATCTTTCGGACTGCCTCAGCGTGAATCGCTTAACGCCGCATTTTTAACGGCGGCGCTTAGCTGCGGACTAAACCTTGCAATAATAAACCCACTTTCTAAGGCGATGACAGATGCGGTATCGGCATACAAGGTAATAAGCGGGCAGGATTGCGGAGCGGAGCAATATATAAAGCATTTCGGCGGCGAACATAGCGGCGGCGATGCCAACGATATAAAATACTGCATAATAAAGGGCTTAAAAAACGAATGTAAAAAGGCGGCAATAAACCTGCTGGAAAAGCACCCCCCGCTTGATGTTGTAAACAATTATATAATACCTGCGCTTGACGAGGTAGGCGCACTTTACGAAAAGGGAAAACTGTTTTTGCCGCAGCTTATAAATTCGGCAGAAACGGCAAAGGCAGCCTTTGAGGAAATTAACAAAAAACTGCCTAAGGGCAGCAAAAACCCAGACGATAAAATTCTGCTTGCCACCGTAAAGGGCGACATTCACGACATAGGCAAAAACATAGTAAAGGCGGTGCTTGAAAACTACGGCTATAACATTATAGATTTAGGCAAAAACGCCGATTCCGATTTAGTAGTAAAGACGGTAATAGAAAAGGGTGTAAAGCTTGCGGGGCTAAGCGCTCTTATGACGACCACTCTTGGCGGTATGGAAGAGACAATAAAACTGCTTAAACAGCAAGCGCCAAACTGCAAAATTGTAGTGGGCGGCGCAGTGCTTACAGAGCAATATGCCCTAAAAATAGGCGCAGATTATTACGCAAAGGACGCAAACGCCGCAGTCAAAATAGCAAAAGCGGTATTTGATTATTAAGGAATTTTTAAATTATATGAAAACTTGGAATGATTAAAAAAACTATTAATAATAAAAAAAATAATATAATTATTTGTCATTTACATATTGACTTACGATAACATATATGTTATCATAGAACATATACTATATAGGGATAAAGATGTTTGAGATTTTATTTTATGAGAATGAAAAAGGCAAAAGCGAAGTATGGGACTTTATTGATAATTTAAGATGCAAAATTGAAAACAATAAAGATGCAAATGTAGAGTTTAAACAGATTTGTTATTGTTTAGATTTACTTCAAGAACAAGGTACTAAATTAAACTGTTATCTTGTTAAACACATAAGAGATTGCATATGGGAATTAAGACCCGGCAATAACAGAATTTTATTTTTCTATCATAAAGATAATAAATATATTTTGTTAAGCTGTTTTAGGAAAAAAACACAAAAAACACCACAGAGAGAAATTGAAAAGGCACTAAGGTTGGCAGCAGACTATATAAGGAGGTTTAAGTAATATGAGAACATGGGAAGATTATAAAAATTATGTCAAAAGCATAAGCGAAAAAGACAAAGATAATATGGAAATAATCGAACAGGTTGCAAAGATTTTAAGCTGTTATATAAGCAAAAGAGAAGAATTAGGTTTAAGTCAAAGAGATATAGCAAATTTAATCGGGGTTAAACAATCTTCAATAGCAAGAATGGAGAGCTTTAAGGTTAAACCTCAAATTGATACTGTTTTAAAAGTATTAAAACCTTTGGGCTTAACATTAGCAGTTGTTTCTGAAAGGCACTCTTGAGAGTGCCTTTTTTATATCATAGAAATCATCGTCTGCGTAAGCTTACTTACGCATTAAATAATTCCGACAGTTTCAAAAAAGCGGCGTACGGGTAGTATGAAAACAGCAACGCTGTAAATTTGCGTTAGCCATTACGCTTTTTTTATTTGCCCTGCGCTTTTTGCATAATCCTTTATTGCTTGCGCAATATAATATAAATGGCAACAAAAAAACAAAAATTTGCTGACACATTATATGCGGTAAAAGTGGGGCTGCTTTTTGTGGGAACGATAGTGGGGGCGGGCTTTGCGTCGGGAAAGGAAATTCTGACCTTTTTCAGCGGCAGTCCGCTCACTTTAATTGCCGCCGTAACGGTGGCGGGGATTTTTTTCTATTCTTCGTGTATGCTGTTTTTCAGGTTGGGCAAACGCCTTAAATGCGACGATTTATTCTGTATAAACAAAATACTGCTCAGAAGGTACAGCAAAATATTCAATATATTTTTGGCGCTTTGCTATCTCACGCTTATTGCGGCTATGCTTGCGGCAACTGACGCTCTTGCGGCGGAATCGGCAGGATATAAGGGCGCTTTTCCCATATTTTCTGTGCTGATACTGATACTCGGCATTGCCCTGACACGCAAGGGAATTACCGGTATATTAAAAATAAACAGTCTGCTTGTGCCGCTGATAGTGTTTTTTATATTTGCGGTATGCTTTTATTGGCTGTCGCCGCAGCAAATCGCATCTTACACCGCCGGCAGAGAAACCACCGCTTTTTTTGACACAATTTTGCATGCGGCGCTCTATGTCGGTATGAATATGCTGCTTACATCTGCGCTGCTAATAAAAACGGGAATAACTGCAAACGCCTCTCAAAAAAAAATTTCGGCTACAATAGGCACAATAATAATTATAGCTTTGCTTGCGCTTATACTTATAACACTGCTGCTAAATTATTCCCTTGTAAGCGATTCCGAAATGCCTATGGTAGTGCTTGCGGTTCAAATTTCCCCTGTTTTTTCGGCGCTGTCTGCGCTGATACTGTGTTTTGCAATCTTTTTAACGCTGCTTTCGGCTCTTTATCCGCTTGAAAATTACCTTTCGGCATACATTAGCAATGCCGACATAACGGCAATAATAATCGGCGCTGCCGCTTTTCTTGTCAGCAGGGTGGGTTTTTCTTACATTATAACCTATATTTATCCGTTACAGGGGCTTATCGGCATAGCGTTTATAGCGTTTTGCGCCGTGTTTAACGGAGAGCTTAAAAATAAGCGCAAGGCTCAAAATAGCTCCCCGACTTTTTGAAAATGTTTAAGCGATTTGCAGGTCAGCGACTTACAAAAAATCTTTGGGTGAAATTATAGTATTGCTGTCAAGATAGTATTTTAAACCGTTTATATCGTAAAAAATAACCATGCGGAAAATTATTATAAAAAAGGCGCTCATGGGTATGCTTACAAGCAGTCCCGCTCCGCAGGTAAAAAAGGCAAGCATAATATTTGCAAACAATAAAAATATATTTATAAACGCATAGCCCGAAACGGCTGAAAAATATTTTGGCTTTATTTTTATAAAGCCGCTTTTTATTGAAGAAAAAATATTGCCATTGTTTACCGTTATTTCAGGCACCCACAGGCACAGAAAAGCCTGCAAAAAGCTGAGCAGCACGATAAAAAGCACAAAGCAGAAAAACAGCGCAAAAATCCCTATGTAACCGAACAAAAATGAAAAGCTCTGCCACACGACAAAAGCTATAATTATAAATACGGGTATTTCGGTAATAAGGCGCACAAGCTGATATTTTAAATTTTTGCCCAAGGTAATTATAAACCTTGAACAAAAACCGTATTTTGCGTTTGACGACATATCGGCGTTTATCATATCGCTTACGGGAAGCTCGCTCAGTCCACTTAAAAGGTTGCCGAAAATCACTATGGCAAGCACAAAAAGCATAGACATTATCAAAAGCGAATCGTACTGCGTCAAAATTAAAGATACTTCGTCTAAGCTTGTCTTAAAGGCTTCTATGCTTGAAGTCAAATCTCCCCTTTCCAAAAAGGCGTTTATAATCAGCTTAGCGTTAGACAGCAAGCCCGTTCCCTTTACGCTGTTATATATCGTATAAATATTGGGCATTACAAAGCTTGCGATAAGCGCAAGGCTTATGGCTATTACAATAATCTGATAAACAAGTATTTTCCATACTACGGAAAAGTTATTCAGCAAAATTTTTATACTGTTTTTAATTGACATATGCGTTCCTTATCGCCTTATATTTGTTAGTATTTGAATTTTCTGAAAATTTTATTTTTTATGTCCTTTCTTTCCGTCTTTGAATATTCAAAGTAAGCCGCCATAACATAGGCGGGCAGATAACCTATTATGAATATATAGCAAAGCGAATATACTATTGTGTTAAAATCCTGCAAAATAGAAAGCTGCTTAAATAGTATCATAATGGGCGCAGTTACTATAAGCGGAAACATCAGACCAAACATAATTTTAAACTGTCTGCCCTGCGTAAGCCGCAACGAATATCTTATGCTGTCTTTGTTGGAATAACCTGTAACCATGCGGACGGGTATCCACAGCGACAATATCGAATATATTAAAAACAGCACAATTAAAAGCACTATATATATTATGGGTACTATAATAGAGCCGAATGTCCCTCCGGTAACGCCTAAAAGCCTTACAAAAAGCGCATTAAGCATAGCAAAAAGCTCTTCAAGCGCTATAATGGTTATAAATGCGGGCAGTATAACCATTACAGAATAATTGACCGACTTTAAGGATTTTAAATAAGAGCTTATGCCGTATTTCATATGCCTTTCTATAAACGCAAACAGCAGGCAGAAAGAAAAAATCAAAAGGACGCTCCACAATAAAATCATCAGTATATTTATAGACGGCAGCAGTGAAAAATGCTCGTATATTTTTATAAAGGTAGGCGTTGTCCCCTCGTCTATGCCTGTGTTGAAAATATAGTTAAAGAAAAGGGAATGATTATATTTTATTGCCAAAAAAATCGCTGCGGGCAATGAAAAAAGCGCCAGCGGTAAAAAGTTTTTAAAAAAATATTTAAGTGCGGATAAAATCATAATAATCGTACCTTATACTATTTATACAGTATATCTATTATAATATAAAATACACCCGTTTGCAACCTGCTTTTATAATATTTTTTTGCGCCTTAAATTTTCCTTCTCAAATAATTAACAAAATAATTATAATAGCTGCCTAAATGCTCCTTTATCTTTTCATTTGCGCTTATATGCTCTATAGCCTTTTGGGCGGGCATTTTGTCATAATATCTTTTTGCGGCGGCAAGTTTTTCTTCCTGTCTAAAAGCCTTTGTGCTCTCGTCGTCCTTTTTTTGCTGTTTTAAATACTGCTGCAGTTGTTTTTCCCTTTGCGAAATAAGCTTTTCAAGCTTTTTGCTTATTTTCTCGGCATAGCTTTGATTTAGGTCGGCAAGTGCATCTTGCATTTGCTGCTGCAAAGCGGCTATTTTTTGGTCTGTCTGCCTGATAACACTAAAATAATCTGAGTCTGCGGCAGACTGCTCAGCCTGTTTTTCGCTGCCTAAAAGCTCCGCCGCCCCTTCAAATATAGAAGACCTTGCTATGCCCTGTTTGATTGCCCTGCCCTTTAACTGCCTTTCTTTTTCTTTAAATGCGCTGTCTATCTGCTCTAAGCGGTCAAAAAGCCGCAGCTTTTGCGCCTCCTTACTGCCTTCAAGCTCTTGATATGCCTTTGCCGTTTTATCTGCTATATCTTCTTTGCCCTTGCTATGTAACTCGGCATAAGCCTGTTTTGCCGCCGCTTCAAGCTCGGCATCTGTGGGCAATGCGTATTCTGCGCTTTTTCCCGCACCGTATTTTTGGTCTATCTCGGCAAATTCCTCCAATAAATTCTGCTCCTTTTTAGACTGCTTTTTTTGCAGTTCGGCTGATTTTTTTGCGTTTTCTATAAGCGCCTTTAATGTGCTGTCGTTATACATTTTTTAACCTCCGCTTGTTCCGCATAAATTTACACGGTCATTTTTTCTTGTCAGATAGCGCCCGTCGGAAAACGCACAAATCTCGTCGCAATGGAAAAAAAGTTTGGGCGGGCTATCTAAATATGGCGAATCTGATTTAAAATTAACAAGATTCGCAAAATAAACCCTTTTGCCGTCGGCAATATAAAGCATTAAATTGTTGCCGCTACAAAAAGCGTTTATCTTTTCGCCATAAGGCAAAGAGTAACTTTTAAACATTTACTATTCCCCTCAATTATATTTAAGCGTTATTTGGGCGGTTTTTCCGCCGAAATTATAAAAGCTTTTGCGCTGTAACACAACCTTTGCCGCACCGCTTACCCCTTGCGCTTTTATTACAGCCCTGTCATAGCTTAGCGGCAGATAGTAACAGTCTTTATATTTTGCCTTTGATAAGATAACGGCGCACCTGTTAAGCGGAAAAATGTCTGTAATTTTTCCGCCTACGGGAATTTGCGGCGCAGCAATGGGTAGCAAACCGCCGCTGCCGCCATAATATGCGG
>JAQVSX010000040.1 GCA_028700355.1 Clostridia bacterium | reverse complement strand
TCATAAAGCTTTAAATTTAGATGAAAATACAGAAATTATTAATGTTATTGCGCTCGGCAAGCCCGCCGAAACTGCGGTTATTGAGAATATTAGAAAAACTGACTCAATAAAGTATTGGAGAGATGATAACGGTATTTTCCATGTGCCTAAAATAATTGCGGAAGAGCTTATAATAAAGCTTTAATTATTACAACGCTAAATCGGCGGAGTCTATGCCTTCAAACTGCATATCGTAATATTTTTTGTATATTCCGCCCTTTCCCATCAGCTCTTCATGCGTTCCGCTTTCTGAAATTCTGCCTTTGGAAATTACTATAATATTGTCTGCATTTTTTATTGTAGAAAGTCTGTGCGCTATTACAAGCGTCGTGCGGTTATAAGATAGCTTATTTAATGCTTTTTGTATATGTTTTTCGCTTTCGTTGTCGAGTGAGCTTGTTGCCTCGTCTAAAATCAATATGTTAGGGTTTTTCAAAAATACCCTTGCGATAGATAGCCGTTGTTTTTGCCCTCCGCTGAGAAGTGTGCCTCTTTCTCCCGCATAAGTATCGTAACCGTTTGGCAGAGTTAAAATAAAGTCGTGTATATCTGCATTTTTAGCCGCCTGTATAATTTCTTCGTCAGTTGCGCCCGCCTTTCCGTAAGCTATGTTTTCCTTGATTGTTCCCCCGAAAATATAAATGTCTTGCTGCACTATACCTATATTTTGTCTTAAAGTTTTTAACGAAATATCTTTTATGTCAATATTGCCGATAGTAATATGACCGCTGTTAATATCGTAAAAACGGGGCAGTAAAGAGCATATCGTCGTTTTGCCACCGCCCGAAGGGCCTATTAAAGCTGTGGTTTTTCCCTGCGGTATTACCAAAGACACATCTTTTAATATGGGAATGTCTTTATTATAGGAAAAATTAATGTCGCTGTAAACAATATCGCCGCTTAGATTATTTATGTCCTTTGCGTGCCTGCTGTCAGTAATTTCCGGAGCGGTTTCTACAACCTCGACAAACCTTCTAAAACCCGAAAAGCCCCTTTGGAAAAGCTCTGTAAAATTTATTAAAACATTTAACGGCTCTATAAATATGCCTATATATAAAAAGTAAAGCGCAAAATCTATGGCGGAAAGTTTTCCTTGATAAACAAAATACCCCCCGACAAGCAGCGCCGCAATATATAATAAACCCTGAAATAAAGAATTAGTGGCATGGTAAAAGCCCATAGCCTTATATGAAAGTGATTTTGTTTCAAAAAACTCGTCGTTGCTTATATTAAATTTTTTATGTTCAAGCTCTTCATTGGTAAAGGATTTGACAACCTTAATTCCCAAAAGGCTGTCTTGCACCCTCGAATTGACTTTTGCTATTTTACTTCTGTTAAGAGAAAAAATCTTTCTCATCTTGCGGTTTTGCCGCATACTGAATACAAAAATTATCAGCGTAATAAAAAACAATATAAGTGTAATTTCTATATTAATAAATATTAACAGCAAAAACGAGCCTATTATTTTCAGTATTGATAACACAACATTTTCAGGGCCGTGGTGAGCAAGTTCGGAAATATCGAAAAGGTCGCCTACCAGTTTAGAAATCATTTCGCCGGTATTGTTTTTATCGTAATAGGAAAATGAAAGGCGCTGATAATGATAAAATAATTGCCTTCTCATATCGCTTTCTATTTTTGCGCCCATAATATGCCCCCAAGAAGTAATAAAATATTGGCAGCCGTATCTTACAATGTAGGCTGCGGCAAGGCAGGCGGCAATCAGCCCCAAAGAGGGCAAAATATTGTTGAAATTATTTGCTGAAATCTGTTGGGTAACGTATTTTAAAACCTGAGGGAAAGCCAAATCTATTGCCGCAACTGTAAGTGCGCAAAGCATATCGGCTGCAAACAGCTTTTTATAAGGCTTGTAATAACTTAAAAACTTTTTTATCATAACAATAGTTATTATATATTATTTTCAGTTTTTTTTCAAATGAATGATTATAATTATATAGCTATATCGTATAAGAAAAAGCGCCCCTTGCATTAAGAAGCGCTTATAACTTTTACATTAAAATTTGTTAATGCTTTTCTCTAATTTCTACCCTGCGTATTTTGCCGCTTATTGTTTTGGGCAGTTCGTCTACAAATTCTACTACTCGAGGGTATTTGTAGGGCGCTGTAAGGTGTTTTACAAAATCCTGTATTTCCTTTTTAAGCTCCTCTGAAGGAGAATAGCCCTTGGCAAGTAGTATTGTGGCTTTTACGGCATAGCCCCTTATTTCGTCGGGTACGCCGGTAACGGCACATTCAAGCACAGAGGGGTGTTCCATAATTACGCTTTCTATTTCAAAAGGCCCTATGCGGTAGCCCGAAGACTTTATTAAATCGTCTGTTCTGCCTACATACCAATAATATCCGTCCTCGTCTTTCCATGCCGTGTCGCCCGTGTGATAGACACCGCCATTCCAAACAGAATCTGTTTTTTCCTTATCTTCATAATAGCCCATAAAAAAGCCGCAGGGCAGATAATCGGTTTGTATAACAATTTCGCCCACTTCGCCTGCATTTGTGCTGTTGCCTTCGGCATCTATCAAATCTACATGGTACTGCGGATTAGGCTTGCCCATAGAGCCGGGCTTAGGCTCCATTCCCGTAAGGTTGGCAACGGTTATTGTCGTTTCCGTCTGCCCGAAACCCTCCATAAGTTTAATGCCCGTATGCTTATAAAATTGATTGTAAACCTCGGGGTTAAGCGCTTCTCCCGCTATTACCGCATATTTTAGCTTTTTTAAATTGAATTTTGAAAGGTCTTCTTTTATAAAAAACCTGTATATAGTGGGGGGCGCACAAAATGTTGTTACGCCGTAATCTTGCAACAGCGTTAAAATTTCGGCAGCATTAAATTTTTCGTAATCGAATGTAAATATGCACGCCTCGCAAAGCCATTGTCCGTATAACTTGCCCCAGACAGCCTTTGCCCAGCCTGTATCTGCTATGGTAAGGTGCAAGCCGTCAGAAATTACATTCTGCCAATATTTTGCCGTTACTATATGCCCTAGCGGATATGTATAATTATGGCATACTATTTTGGGGTAGCCTGTCGTTCCCGAAGTGAAATACATAATCATAATATCGTCATTGGTGTTGCAGTCGTCAGGTCTTAAAAATGTATCTTCGGCGCTTTCCACGCCCTCGTTAAAACAGCTCCAATTTTTTCTGAAGCCTTCTGTTACAGATAAAATTTTTACCGTGGGAGACTCGGGCAAAGCCTCTTCCACGCTGCAAAGTATCGTGTCATCGTTGGTGCAGACAACAGCCTTTATCCCTGCGGAATTAAACCTGTAAACCAAGTCCTTTTTTGTGAGCAGATGTGTTGCGGGAACTACAACCGCACCTATTTTGTGCAGGGCGTTTACCGCAAACCAAAATTGGTAGTTCCGTTTAAGTATAAGCATTACCTTGTCGCCCTTTACTATCCCCAACGATTTAAAATAATTTGCCGTCTTTGAGGAATATATTTTCATATCCTTAAAGGTAAAGCTTTTATGCTTATGGTCGATAGATACCCATACCATTGCCTTTTTATCGGGTATTTTATCGCCGAGAACATCTAACACGTCATAGGCAAAATTAAAATTTTGCGGAGGGTTAAATTTTATGTTTAAAAGATTGCCATTATTGTCTAACTTTTCTTCAACAAATTTTTTATATATAAGGCTCATAACTTCTGCTCCTGTTTTTTCATTACTATTGCTAAAAATTCGCAATCCTTTCCACCGCTCGCTATCATACCGTGCCCTAATGAAGAATCGTAATAAATACTGTCGCCTTCGCTTAGTATTTCGGTATGGTCTTCTATCTGTATTTTAAGGCTGCCCTTTAATATATAGTCAAATTCAAAACCTTCATGGTTGGAAAGCTGTACGGGCTTATCCTGCTCTTCGCTGTTAAAGTGGGCAAGCACCTTAAAGGGTTCTGACGGTCTGTTTTTCAGCAGATAGCCTAAATGCTGATAGGCAAAGCCCTTTCTTCTGTCTATGGGCAGACCTTTATCCTTTCTTACAATAAAATACCTTGAAAGTTTGGGCGTTTCCCCCGATATAAGCTCTGTAATATCTACCCCGAACTTTTGGGCGCATTTGTACAGAAATGTAAAGGAAAAATCACTTTCGCCTTTTTCGGTTTTTAAATAATCTTGAACGCTTACGCCGCAAACCTCTGCCATTTCCTGCGGCTGTATTTCAAGTATCTGTCTGATTCCCTTTATTCTGTTTGCGATATCAATTATCTTTTTCATATAGCCTCCTTAATATATTCTTAAAAAAAGCTCAGGCGCAAGCAGCCTGCGCCTTACAATATTTATGGTTAAAATTCTGCCTTTTTACTTTTATACCACAACGCAGTAAAAAAGTCAACAAAAAACATTTTTTTGATTATATGTAATGTTTTAAATTGAATAATATTACTTATACTATATTAAAATTGCAAAAATTTTTTAATTGTGATATACTCAAAAAGCAGCTAAAAACGCTTTTATATTCTGTAACCGCAGGTTTAAAATGCTTGATAACAGAACGGAAATGCTACTCAATATTATTAACATGTATTGTCAGGAAGGCTCGTATAAGGTGCTTGATAAAGACGATGTATTATTGCAGTTTGTGCCCAAATACCGCCCTGACAGAGACGGTCTTGACGATATGATGAATTACCTTATAGAAAGGGATTATATAAAATGTAAGTACACAGATTTTAAGGTTTATTGTGTTTCTCCCCTTCCCAAAGGGCGGCTGTATCACGAAAATACCCTGATAGAGCAAAAGAAAAAATTCTCCTATAAAAGACTTGTGTTTATGGCTTTTTTGGGTTCGGTACTGGGGGGAATGCTGGGGGCGGCAATACATGCTGCGGTTATAAAATTTTTCGGATAAAATAAATGCTTAATAAAAAAGAAAAATATGTGCTTAAAACAATACTTGATTTGAGTGCGGGCAAAAGCACCTGTTTGCTGCCGCCCGTCGAAATTTTGTCTAAAATACCGTATAATATCAATATAACAAAAAAAGAATTTATTAGCATTTTAAAGACGCTTGAATATGACGGTTATCTTGAATTTATTGAAAGCGATTCTAAGGGCGAAAAGGTGCTTTGCATTACGCTTTCGGCTAAGGGACTGGGCTTTTACAGGGAAATAATACATTACAGAAGGGTTATATATTTTAAGTTGGGGCTTACTCTTGTTACAGCAGTGCTGGGCTTTATTATTACAAGAATACTGACGATGTTATGAATAAATTTATTCTTAAATCAAAATACAAGCCCTACGGCGATCAGCCGCAGGCAATAAAAAGTCTTATTAGCGGCATAAATGAGGGTTTGCGTGAGCAGGTACTGCTCGGCGTTACGGGCAGCGGCAAAACCTTTACTATGGCAAATATTATAGAATCTTTGCAGCGCCCCGCACTTGTCTTTGCGCATAACAAGACATTGGCGGCGCAGCTTTGCAATGAGTTCAGAGAGTTTTTCCCCGAAAACCGTGTAGAATTTTTTGTCAGCTATTACGATTATTATCAGCCCGAATCTTACCTTCCCAGCACAGATACATATATAGAAAAGGATATGTCTATAAATGAGGAAATAGACAAGCTGCGCCACAGTGCGACAAGCTCTCTCGCAGAAAGGAGAGACTGCATTGTCGTTGCGTCGGTTTCCTGCATATACGGGCTAGGCGCACCCGAAGAATATTACAAAATGAGCATTTCGCTGCGCCCCGGTCAGCAACTTTCGGTCAGCGACCTTGTAAAGAGGCTTGTAGAAATACAGTACACAAGAAGCGATATTGATTTTAAGCGTTCTACATTCAGGGTGCGGGGCGATGTTGTAGAGATTTTCCCCGCAAGCCATACCGAAATTGCGCTGAGAGTGGAATATTTCGGCGACGAAATAGAAAGGATATGCGAAATAGAATCGTTTACGGGTAAGGTTATATCCGAGCTTAGCCACGGCGTTATTTTTCCCGCAAGCCACTATGCCGTTGAAAATCAGATTTTACAAAGCGCAGTTGCGAATATAGAAAACGATTTGCAGTTAAGGCTTGAAGAGCTGCTTAAAGAAGGCAATAATCTGGCGGCGCAAAGGCTTAAACAAAGGGTAAATTACGATTTGGAAATGCTCAGGGAAATGGGCTATTGCAACGGTATAGAAAATTATTCACGCTATTTTGACGGCAGAAAGCCCGGCGAAGCGCCGTACACTCTGCTTGATTATTTTCCCGACGATTACATAATGTTTATTGACGAGAGCCATATGACCATTCCGCAGATAAGGGCAATGTATAAAGGAGATTTTTCAAGAAAAACCAATTTGGTGAATTACGGTTTCCGTCTGCCTTCTGCTTACGATAACAGACCTTTAAAGTTTGCAGAATTTAATGAAAAGGTTACACAGGTAATATATGTATCCGCAACGCCTGCCGAATACGAAATGAGCAGGGCGGGCAATATTGCCGAGCAGGTTATTCGCCCTACCGGACTTGTAGACCCGTTGGTTTATATAAAGCCGCTTAAAAATCAGATAGACAGCCTTATATATGAAATAAACCAAACC
>JAQVSX010000039.1 GCA_028700355.1 Clostridia bacterium | reverse complement strand
TGTAACAGCCGTTATTTTTCATTTCACTTCTCACTATTTCAAATTTTTTGGCTGTACAGGGCATTACCGATACCACAAAAATATCCTTGGGGTTTGTGTTAATCTTTTCTGCCCAATAGCTTTTTACAAGCGCACCCATCATAGTATGCGGCGATTTGCAGGTAGAAAGGTGACTGAGCTTATCGGGGTATGTATGTTCTATATATTTAATCCAACCCGGGCTGCAACTCGTTATCATAGGCAAGGTTGCTTCGCCTTCATTCTTTACCGCTTTGTTAAGACGGCTGAGCAGCTCTGTTCCCTCTTCCAAAATCGTAAGGTCCGCAGTAAAATTTGTATCGAATACATCGTCAAAACCAAGCATTTTAAGTACTGCGGCAAGCTTTCCGGTAACTGCCAAACCGGCTTCGTTCCCGAATTCTTCACCTATTGCTACTCTTACAGCAGGCGCAACCTGTACTACAACCCTTTTTTTTGCGTCATGCAGGGCATTCCAAACTTTTTCTATACCGTCTGTTTCTCTCAGCGCACCTACAGGACAAACTACCGTGCATTGACCGCAAAATATACAGTTGACTTCCCCTAACGGAAGGTCCATAGCGGGACTGACTTCTACACTGAAACCTCTTTTTTGTGCATTTAATACTCCGACACCCTGTATTTCGTTACAAACAGTTACGCATCTGCGGCATAATATACATTTTGTCATATCTCTTGTTATTGATGTCGATATGTCCAATGAATGTGGCGACCTTTCGCCTTCAAAGCGTGTCTGTTCTATGCCGAGTGTTTTGCCGAGCTGCTGTAATTCGCAATCTTGGTTGCGCTTGCAGCTTAAACATTCCTTTGTGTGGTCAGATAAAAACAATTCGTAAAGTATTTTACGTGCCTGCCTTACTTTTTGCGAATTTGTCCTGACAACCATACCCTCTCTTATTTCCGTCATACAGGAGGGCAGCAGAGTCTTTGCCCCCTTTACGTCTACAACGCATATCCTGCAAGAGCCGAATTTATGCACACCTTCTAAAAAGCATAGGTTTGGAATGTTTATGCCGTTTTCACGTGCGGCTTCCATAATTGTACTGCCGCTTTTTGCGATAATTTTTTTGTCGTTTATAGTTAAATTAACCATTTGTGCTACCTCCTGTCACAGCGCAGACAGCGCATTGCCTCTGCCATAGCGTTAAGTTTATGGTAACCGATTACTACCTCGTCAAAGCAATTCTTTCTTTTTTCGGGGGGCAGTTTTTGAGGCGCAAATCTCTTTAATGCCACAACCTCGTCATCGTCAAAGTTTGAAGGTATATCTATTTCGTTGCCCTTATTTAATTTGCCCTGTCCGCCTAAATATTTATCGATTGATATTGCTGCCTTTTTGCCGTCTGCAATCGCCTGAATAACTGTATCGGGTCCCCTTGCGACATCGCCGCCGGCAAAAACGCCTTCCATTGTAGTCATAAGCGTATCCGCATCTACAACAAATGTGCCCCATTTTGTTACCTTAATTTCATCTTTTCTTATAAAGGGCAGGTCTGAATATTGACTTATTGCAGGTATAACCGAGTCAACCTTTATGGTAAAATCGCTGCCTTCTATAACAACCGATTTTCTCCTTCCCGTATTGTCAAATTCGCCGAGCTTCATATTTACACAAGTTATGCCTTCAAGCAAGCCTTGTTCATTTTCTGTAAATTTAACGGGTGATACAAGCTCTTTTATTTCGATGCCCTCTTCAAGCGCTTCCTCTATTTCGCTTTGGTATGCGGGCATAGCATCAATTGTCCTGCGGTAAAGCACTATTACTTTTTTAGCGCCCAGCCTAAGCGCCGTCCGTGCCGAATCTATTGCTGTATTTCCGCCTCCTATTACGGCAACCGTATCGCCTAACTGCACCTTGTTTTTAAAATTTACTTCTTTAAGGAAATCTATTCCGTGATAAACTCCTTTAAGGTTTTCACCGCTAATGTTTACTTTGTGTGGAAACTGCGTTCCCGTCGCTATGTAAACAGAATCGTATCTGCTGCGTATTTTATCAAAACTGATGTCCTTTCCGACTTCGGTGTTTAATATAAGATTTACACCGCTTTCCTTGATAAGCTCTATTTCGTGCGCCAAAACCGATTTCGGCAGTCTGTATTCGGGAATTCCAAACGCAAGCACGCCGCCGGCAACTGACTGCGATTCGTAAACATCTACATTGTAACCTATGCGTACTAAATAGTAAGCACAGGTAAGCCCAGACGCCCCTGCACCGATAACTGCGACATTTTTGCCATTTTTAGGAAATACCACATCATTTTTATAAGATTTTTCATTTTTATACGCATAGTCGGCAATAAATCTTTTTAAATCGCATATTGCAAGCGCCTCGTCTACAGATGCCCTGCGGCATTTGCTTTCACATGGATGAGTGCATATTCTTCCGCATATAGCGGGAAATGGATTTTCCTGCTTTATAAGGTTATATGCATCAATAAATCTGCCCTCTGCGGCAAGCGCAAGATAACCCGGCACATTTACATTTGCGGGACAGGCGTTTTCACAGGGCGATATAAACATCTCTCCGCAAACGCCGGCTCTGCAATGCTTATTTTTTATATGCTCTATGTATTCTTCCTTAAAATATTTAATTGTGCTCAGTACGGGATTGGGCGCAGTCTGCCCTAATCCGCACATTGCCGTTTCTTTAATAGTTTCGCCAAGTTCTGTTAAAAGTTCTATATCGCCTTCCTGCCCTTCTCCTCTTGTAATGCGTTCAAGTATTTCCAGCATGCGCTTTGTGCCTACACGACAGGGCAGACATTTTCCACAGGATTCGCTTTGTATAAAATCCATAAAATACCTTGCCGTGTCTACCATACAGGTATTTTCGTTCATCGCTATAAATCCGCCCGAACCCATTATTGCGCCGAGCTTTGTCAAAGATTCGTAATCTGTATTTACATTAAGGTTTTCCATTGTAATACAGCCGCCCGACGGCCCGCCTATCTGTAAAGATTTTAATTTTTCTTTGTTGATTATTCCGCCGCCTATTTCAAAAACAATATCCCCTACCGTCATACCTATAGGTATTTCTATTATTCCTGTATTTACAATATCGCCGGCTAACGCAAAAACCTTTGTGCCCCTGCTGTTTTCCTTTCCGTATTTGCTATACCATAAACCGCCTTTTAACATAATAGCGGGGACTGCCGCCAATGTCTCTACATTGTTGATTATTGTAGGTTTTCCGAACAGCCCTCTTTGAAAAGGAAAGGGCGGTTTTTGTTTGGGCTCTCCCCTTTTTCCCTCTATTGACGACATTAAAGCGGTTTCCTCTCCGCATACAAAAGCGCCTGCACCTATTCTGATTTCAAGGTCAAAATCAAAGCCGCTTTCAAAAATGTTATTGCCCAGCAAGCCAACGCCATATGCCTGTTTTATAGCTTTTTGCAAACGCTCTACCGCTATGGGATATTCCGCCCTTATATAAACATAGCCGCCCTTTGCTCCGATAGCAAGACCGCCGAACATCATACCTTCGATAAGCGTATGAGGGTCGCCCTCTAAAATGCTTCTGTCCATAAATGCGCCGGGGTCGCCCTCGTCTGCATTGCAAACGATATACTTTTTGTCGTTTTGGGCATCAAACCCTGCCTGCCATTTTAAAAATGTAGGAAAGCCTGCTCCGCCCCGTCCTCTCAGCCCAGATATTTTAAGCTGCTCTATAACGTCTGTATTTTTTTTGTTTTTTAAATAATCGTATATAGCATGGTAGCCGTCCCTTGCTATATAGGCATCTATATTGCCGTATTCCATAACGCCGCAGTTTCTCAGTGTTATTTTAACCTGCTTTTTGAAAAAATCTATATCGTCAATTTTGGGAATATATTTGTTTAGCGTCTTATCATAAAAAGTATATTCTTTTAATATGTTACCTTTTACTATATGGTTTTCTAATACCTGCTTAACTTTTTCTGAATTTAGCTGCGTGTAAAATGTCCTTTGCGGCAGTATAAGCATAAGCGGCCCTTGCGCACACATACCCATACAGCCCGTCTCTATAACCATTACCTTATCTTCTAAATTATTTGCCGATAAATACTGCCTTGCTGCGTTTAAAACTTCTGTGCTTTCAGATGAGTTGCAAGCCGCTCCGTTACATATCAGCACCTGAAATTTATATTGCTTTAATTTATCGTTATATGCTTTTTTAATGGTATCCAAATCTTTTTTATGTATAATTTTTTCTATCATAATACTACTCCTGCATTAATATTTAGAAAGAATACTGTCTAACTTATTTGGGCTGACTTGTTTGTAAACAGTATCGTCTATCATAATTGCGGGTGCTAAACCGCAAGCGCCTATGCAGCGGGCAATTTCAAATGTAAATTTACCGTCTTTGGTGGTTTCTCCCACGCTGATATCAAGCATGCTTTGCAGCCGTTCAATCAGCCTTTTGCCGCCCCTTACATAACAAGCTGTGCCTAAACATACCCTTATGGTATGCTTTCCTCTCGGTTTTGTAGAAAAAAATGAATAAAAAGTTACTACCCCCGAAACTTCTGACAAAGGCTTATTTAAAGAACGTGCTATAAATTGTTGTAAATCAAGTGGAAGATATCCGTAAATCTGCTGAGAAAGGTGAAGAATTTGTATTAAGCTGCCCTGTTTGCCTTTGTAAAGGTCAATGATATTAGCTATCTCATCATATTTTTGACAGCTGTCTGCGCAGCAGCATTTTGTTTCTGCTTTGGTGTCCATAATTACCTCCTTAAATTAAACTATATAAAACTCTTTAACCTGTCCTAAAAATAGAACGATAAAGAAAATAATATGCCGCCACAAAGCAATTATTTTTTTATAAACGATAGTTTTTGTCTTTTGAAGGTCAATAGGATTTTTACCGTTTATGATTCAAACGGTAAATAAGATTACCAAAGATAATTTAAGTGAAATATTACAAGCTTGCTTGGATAATGCTAAATTTACCATTATAAAATAACATTAAGTCCGAATGTAAGCTTATATATAATATAATCTTTTATTGTGAATATGTCAACAGATAATTAAAATTTTAACAAAGATTTTATAATGCAGTAAAAAAACAGAAATGCACAAAACTATTAAAAACCCATATTATTAATATATTCTTCCATAAATACGCTGCTTTCGGCTAGTTCTATGTTTTTGCACTTTTTTGCAACATTTATGCAGCGCTTTAATTCCTTTTCAGATAACAGGCAAAGCTTTGTACCGCCGCCGGCGCTGTTTCCCGCAATGGTTAATTTATCGATAAACTGCGGCGGAATAAGACCTACTTTTACTGCGCTATGTTTATTAATGTAAAAACCCAGACCGCCTGAAATAAAAACTTCGGAAATATCTTCCGCTTTTAGTCCGTTTGTTTTGATTATTGTTTTTATGCCGGAGCATATTGCGCTTTTGGCAAGCTGAAATTCCCTTACATCTTTTTGGGAAATAAAAACATCGTCGGTTATATAAAAGCTGTCGTTTTTGGTTTTTTGCGCAAATACTTCATAATCGGATTTTACTATAAGACCGCTCTCGTCGATTACGCCGTATTCAAACATTAAAGCGATTATATCAATAAGCCCGCTGCCGCAAATGCCTTTGGGCTGCCCTTCTCCTATAACGGTATAATTAATTTTGCTGCCGTCAAAGGTTACAGAATCTATTGCGCCGCTTACTCCGCCCATTCCGCAGGTTATGTTAGCCCCTTCAAATGCAGGGCCTGCCGCCGTCGATGCACAAAATAATTCGCCTCCCAAAGACAAAACGAGTTCGCCGTTGGTGCCTATGTCTACAAGTAATTTTGCACTGCTGCTTTTATCAATATTTGTAGCAATGATGCCTGTTACAACATCACTGCCTATGTAAGCGCTTACACACGGAAGCAGTATGATTTGCCATGCCTCTATTTCGCCGTAAACGCCTCTAAACTCCTTTAAATCGGTAAATACAGGGGTGAAAGGGTACTGCCCCAAGGGTGATGCATCTACCCCCGAAAACAGGTGAATCATGGTGGTATTTCCGCATAAATATACCTTTTTTAACTCTTTTATGCCGTGTTTTTTGATAAAATAATTGCAAATTTCCGCTACCTTATTAACAATTAATTTATTTAGCTCGCTGAGTTTACCGTTTTTTGATGCCGCTATGCGACTGATAACATCGCCGCCGAATACTCCTTGCGGGTTTAAGCAGGAATAGCTGTCTATTTCCTTTCCGCTTGATAAATTCATTAGATAAAACGCAAGCGTCGTCGTGCCTATATCTACCGCAACGCCGTAGCCGCTTGCATTGTCCTTATGAGTAATAACAAAGTTATGGCTTGTTAGCCCTGTGCCTTCTAAATTTTGTAATTCTATTTCGATGTCGCCAAAAACCTGCGCCTTGCAGGAGAGTATAAAACCGTCTTTATCTTTTTCTGCATTTACATTGCCGCTTATCAGCTTTACCCTGCATTTGCCGCAAGTGCCTTTTCCACCGCAATCAGCGTTGATAAAATACCCCTTGGAAATAAGAAATTCGAGAAGGTTTACGCCTTTTTGTGCGGCATAGCTTGCGATTTTTTTGTTGTGAAAAACTTTA
>JAQVSX010000038.1 GCA_028700355.1 Clostridia bacterium | reverse complement strand
ACTTATTCGGCAGTTACATTTTCTATTATAAGGCGGTCGAAATCTACGCTTTCAACAAATTCCTCTTTAATAAATTTTGCCTGATTAAATTTTTTATATTGTTTTTTGTGCTTATCGAGCAATAGCGGTGTGGGGATATCTGCCTTTTCGCAAATGCTTCGCAGCATTTGTTCAAGGTTTTCTCCGCTGCTTTTGTATATATAATCTGTAACAATTTTTTGCTCCTTTATTACTTTTACCCAAATTTCAATCATAAAAAAACTCCTGTTTTATACCTAATACTAACTCAAAATACCAATATAAAATTTAACTTTTTAAATTGGGAATAGTATTATATTACAATAATATATATATTTGCATAAACAGTCAATATTATTGACACATAATTGGCATTAATATATAATTAAACTAATATTAGTGGAGAATTAGCCTTATGAAAAAGAGAGAAAAAATATCAGATGCTGTCATAAAAAGGCTGCCTATGTATTATCATTGTCTTAAAGGGTTAGAATCAGACGGCATTTCAAAGGTTTCCTCAAATATTATTTCGGGGCTTTTAAACATTACCGCATCTCAGGTCAGGCAGGATTTTTCCAACTTCGGGGAATTCGGACAGCAGGGTTACGGTTACGATGTAATATATCTTAAAGACCAGATTGCCGCAATACTCGGGCTTGACAGGCGTTATAATGTTATTATAATAGGTGCGGGAAATATCGGGCAGGCGCTTGCAAAATATAAGGGTTTTAAAAATGAGGGCTTTGATATTATAGCCGCATTTGACGTTGATGCCAAAGACGGTAAGACAATAGGGGGCATACCTATATATAATTATATAAAGCTTGAAGAATTTTCCCAAAATTGCAAAATCGATATTGCCGTTATAACCACACCGTCGGAAAGTGCAAGAGAGGTTGCCGCCAATGTAAAGCGTCTGGGGATAAAATCTATTTGGAATTTTGCCCCCGTGTTTATTTATCTCGGCGAGGATATCGCAGTAGAAAATATTAATATGAGCGAAAGCTTGTTTATGCTCGCATATAAGGCAAATAATTTAAAAATAATTTAAGAAGGTAATAAAAATGCATAAAATTCTTGATATATTACAGCGGGACAGCAGATACACCCCCAAACAGATTGCGGTTATGCTTGGAAAAAGCGAAGAAGAAGTAAAAAATGCCATTGAAAATCTTGAAAAAAACGGCACTATAGTAAAATACAGCGCAATTTTAGATAGCGAAAAGCTTGAAGGCGAACATGTTGAGGCGCTTATAGAAGTAAAGGTTACTCCGCAAAAAAACAGGGGATTTGATTCCATTGCCGAAGAATTACAGGAGTTTAAAGAGGTTAAAAGCCTTTATCTTATGAGCGGCGGTTTTGATTTGGCGGTATTTGTGCAAGGCTCGTCTTTAAAGGAAGTTGCGTTGTTTGTTTCTCAAAAGCTTTCTATGGTAGACAATGTTATAAGCTGCGCAACCCATTTTATACTTAAAAAATACAAAATAGAAGGCATAATTACTCAGCAAAAAGAAAATAACAACAGGATGCCTTATCAACCATGAATTATAACGACATATTGAGCGATAAAATAAAACAACTTAAACCTTCGGGGATACGCAAATTTTTTGACATTGTTTTAAGCAACAAAGATGCCGTTTCTTTGGGTGTGGGAGAGCCTGATTTTATCACGCCTTGGAGCGTGCGTAATGCCGCTATAAAATCTATACAAAAGGGCTATACGCAATACACCTCTAACAGCGGGCTTTTACAGCTCAGGGAAAAAGTATGCCAATATTTAAAGCTGCGTTTTGACCTTAGTTACGATACCGAAGAGGTTGTAATAACCGTTGGGGCAAGCGAGGCAATAGATTTATCTGTAAGGGCGCTTGTAAATAGCGGCGACGAGGTTATTATTCCCGAACCTTCATATGTTTCTTATTCTCCCGCAGTAATTATGTGCGGAGGTGTTCCCGTTGCGCTTAAATGCGATTCCGAAAACGGCTTTAAGGCAAAAGCGGCTGAACTTGAAAAATGTATTACAAAAAAGACCAAGGCAATATTATTGTCATATCCCAACAATCCGACGGGAGCGGTTATGTACAGGGAAGACCTTGAAGAACTTGCTAAGGTTATAAAAAAACATAACCTTATGGTTATATCGGACGAAATATATTGCGAGCTTACTTATAAGTCAAAGCATGTTTCTATAGCATCGCTTGAGGATATGAAACAAAGGTGCATAGTGATAAATGGCTTTTCTAAATCCTTTGCTATGACGGGCTGGCGTGTGGGATATTTTGCCGCCCCTAAGCCCATTGCTCTGGAAATGCTTAAACTGCATCAGTATGTAATAATGTGCGCTCCTACACAATCGCAGTATGCGGCGTTACAGGCGCTTACTGAAGGCATAATTGACGGCTTTGCCGCCGTTGAAGAAATGAAAGAAGAATACAACAGAAGACGGCGTTTTGTTGCAGACTCATTTAACGGTATGGGGCTTAAATGCCAAAACCCCGATGGAGCATTTTATGTGTTTCCCGATGTCTATTCTACCGGTTTAAACGGAGAACAGTTTGCCACGCTATTATTAGAAAAGAAAAATATTGCGGTAGTGCCGGGCATAAGTTTTGGCGCTTGCGGCGAAAACTTTATCAGGTGCAGCTATGCTTATTCGTTAAAAACGCTCAGCTATGCGCTTGAAAAAATAGAAGAATTTGTAAAGGAAATCAAAAGCCGCTGATTGCCCAATCAGTATGAGGCGTGGTTTAAAATATATTAAAAAGTTTATAATAAAATAACAGATGCAATATTTTAGCTGACCTGTTGATATATGGGAGTATTATGGCAAATATTTTAACTGTAAGTTTACAGCAAGCCGCTCAGGGCGGCAAAATGAGAGACCTTTATATAGAAGCTTACAAACCTTTTATTGCCGCAACCGTTTGCAGAGTATGCGGCAAATATAAAACATGGGGAATAGACGAAGAGCTATCCATAGGGCTTATGGCATTTAACGAGGCTATCGACAAGTTTGACGGCAGAGGTAAATTTTTAAGCTTTTCTAAACTTGTAATAAAAAGCAGGCTGTACGATTATTTCAGGTATGTAAAAAGGCGTGGGGAAAACGAAAGCCTTTACGGCGAAGACGGCAGGGAATCCCAGAGCGTAATAGATATATCCTTTGACGAGCGCATTAAAGATTTGCAAAGGACAGAGCTTAATGAAGAGCTGCAATTATTTAATAAAGAGCTTTCCACAAAAAATATCACAATTAAAGACCTTGTAAAATCAAGCCCCAAGCACATAAAAAAGCGCAAGGCGGTAAACGATGTTATAAAATTTATGCTTTTAAGTAAAGAATGTTTAGCATTTTTTAAAGCCAGCGGAAATTTGCCTTTAAAAATAATTGAAGATAACCTTAATATTTCCAGAAAGCTTATAGAGCCTTACAGAAAATATATTATATCCGCACTTATTATATATAACGGCAATTATACTTATTTAAAGGAATATATCAAATAGGGAAGCTCTAAATAGATTGTTTTGGTTTAGAAGTTATATAAAGAGTTTATAATTTAAAGGAAAACAAAATGCTTTATGGTTTTCAAAAGTTTGTTTAAGGAGTATCATTATGAATATTACGAGTCGTAATTTTGACAGTGTTATGGAGCAGTCCTCACAAAAACCGTTATTGCTTGATTTTTGGGCACCGTGGTGCGGGCCTTGCCGTATGCTTGCCCCAATAATTGAGGAGCTTGAAAGCGAGGTCGGCGAAAAGGCTGTTATAGGTAAAATAAATGTTGACGAACAGGTTGAGCTTGCCCAAAGCTTTAATGTTTCGTCTATACCTACAATTGTAGTAATTAAAGATAAAAACATTGTTTCCAAAAGTTTGGGTTACAAAAATATAAATCAGCTTAAAAGTATGCTCGGTATTGAGTAATACAGAAAAAAATTAAACATAATAAATATTCCTCTTGCATAAGGGGAATTTTTTTTGCGGAAATTTAAGTAAAAATTTCAATAAAATTAAATATAATATTGTAATGTTTTTGCTATTTTTAAGCATAAGTGTTATAATAATTATAAATTTTGAGGAGGGAGCAAAACAAAAGTGAATCAGCAATACAATCCTTATTTAAATGCGCAGCAACAGTTTGACGGTGTTGCAGACAAAATTAATTTAGACAGTGCAACAAGGGAGCTTTTAAGACAGCCTGCAATAGAATTTCATTTTACAGTGCCCGTAAAGATGGATGGCGGCAGCACTAAAATATTTAACGCTTACAGGATTCAGCATAACGATGCGAGAGGTCCCGCAAAAGGAGGTATACGTTTTCACCCCAACGAGACAATAGATACTGTGAGGGCATTATCAATGTGGATGACATGGAAATGCGCCGTTGTAGATATTCCTTTGGGTGGAGGTAAAGGCGGCGTGGTTTGCGACCCTCATAATCTTTCCAAGGGAGAGCAAGAAAGGCTTTGCAGAGGCTACATAAGGAAGGTAGTAAAATTTGTAGGTCCTTTAAGCGATGTACCAGCGCCCGACGTTATGACTAATGCGCAGCATATGCTTTGGATGATGGACGAATATGAGACAATCAGGGGAGCGCATTACCCCGGCTTTATTACAGGTAAACCTGTGGGAATGGGCGGTTCGCTGGGCAGAACGGAAGCGACCGGCTACGGCGTTGTATTTTGTTTAAGGGAAGCCTTAAAGGCAGAAAATATTGATATCGGCAATACAACCGCAAGTGTTCAGGGCTTTGGCAACGTTGCCGAATATGCTTCAAAAAAATATACAGAACTTGGCGGCAAGGTAATTGCGGTTTCCTGCTGGAATCAAAGCGACAAATGCGCATATACATTTAGAAACAAAAAAGGCATTGACATAGAAGCGCTTGCAGGCATAAAGGATTCTTTCGGCTCTATAGACACCGAAAAGGCAAAGCAATTAGGTATGGAAGTCCTTTCGGGAGATGAATGGATTTCTCAGGATGTTGATATCATTATGCCTTGCGCTCTTGAAAACCAGATTACTCCTGTAACCTTTAAAAAGATAAGCAAAACCGTAAAGGTGATTTGCGAGGGCGCAAACGGACCGACAACCCCCGATTGCGACAGTCTTATTAAGGAAAGGGGAATATTCTTGATACCTGATTTTCTTTGTAACGCAGGCGGAGTAACATGCAGCTATTTTGAGCAAATTCAATGCAATATGAATTATTTTTGGTCAAAGGAAGAGGTATTGGATAAACTTGACTTTAAAATGACTACTGCTTTTGCGGCAGTATATAATTTAGCTATGGAGAAAAACCTTTATATGCGTGATTCGGCTTATATTATTGCGATAAACCGTGTGGCAAGCGCAGTAAAGCTGAGAGGCTGGGTATAATGTGTTTGAAAATTTTTAATAAATTCTGACAAAATAAAATGCATACCGCTATTTATGGCAGTGTGCATTTTGTACGGAAAAGGCAGGATTTCAGCTTTAATTACAGTGCTAAAACAAAATTATTCTATTGACTATTTGATTAATAATTTGTATACTGTTTTATAGATATTAATATTTGCGAGGTTAAACTATGATAACTTTAATGGAAAAGGAAATTTTACAGCAAAGCGCCGCACTAAAAGATTGTTTGTCTTATAACGAAAACACTTTAAACAATTTGGCAAAGCTTTTTGAAAAAGGTAGTTATAAGGGCATACTTATTGCAGCGCGCGGTTCAAGCGACAATGCGGGAAATTATTTTAAATATGTGGCTGAAAACCTTATCGGTCTGCCCGTTTCGTTTGCCGCCCCAAGCGTAATAACTCTTTACGGCAATAAACTCAGCTTAGACGGCTACATTGTAATAGGTATTTCTCAAAGCGGTGCAGCGGAAGATGTTATGGCTGTGCTTCAAAACGCTAAGGACAGCGGGGCTTTGACAATTTCTGTTACAAATAACCTGCAAAGCAAAATGTGCGCAATGACAGATTTTCATTTGTACTGCAACTGCGGAGAAGAGTTAAGTGTTGCCGCCACAAAAACATTTTTAACACAGCTTTATCTGCTTGGGCAGCTTGCCGCAAGAATAGCAAAAAACGATGTCTTGATTAAAGAATTGGGTAATTTAAGCGAAGGCATAGAAAAGATATATAATATAGGTGATAAAATAAAAGAAATAAGCACCAAATATAAAGACGCTAACAGTTTTATTGTGCTTGCAAGGGGTTTAAACTACGCAATAGCGCAAGAAGCATCTTTAAAACTGCAAGAAACTTGTTATATAAACGCAAGGCCTTATGCCGCAAGCGACTTTGTTCACGGACCTTTTGCGCTTGTTGATGAAAATACCCGCCTTATACTTTTTGCTCCTTCGGGGGAATCATTGCCCGATATGATAAACATTAAAAATAGGCTTATTGAAGCGGGCGGCGAAGTGTTTATGATAACCGATGACAAGCAGGCGGCTAAGGGCTGCGCAAACAGACTTATTTTGCCGCAGGCGGCAAGTGATTTTATTTCTCCTTTCTATAACGCCGTTGTAGCGCAGTTATTTGCGTGTAATTTAAGCACTATAAGGGGTTTAAATCCCGATGTTCCCAGAGGGCTTAAAAAAGTTACTGTAACAAGATAATATTTTGGAGGTTTTTTTATATGAAAACGGAGAGTGAGGTATTTGT
>JAQVSX010000037.1 GCA_028700355.1 Clostridia bacterium | reverse complement strand
CATAAAAAAGGTTGATATATTTTTTTGTGTATGTTATAATCTTTTGTACTTATATTGTTTTGAATAGCATAACGGAGGATATAAATGAACAGTATATTAATGAATACTATGTTATTAATGGCTGACGATGCGGTATCGCCCATTTATCCTATTATTAGGATAATATTGATAATACTTATCGTCATGTGCGCCTTATTTATGATTTTTGTTGTTCTTTTACAACCGGGTAATTCTTCGGGAATAGGAGCCATTGGCGGCGGAGCAGAAACTTTTTTAGGTAAAAACAAAGCCAAGACCTTAGAAGGTAAAATGAAAAGACTGACAGTTATTGTAGCTATTTTATTCGCTGTATTTTTAATTGCGTTTGCAATAATATCTATTGTTGGTTTATAAATTTAAACTTTAAAAAATACTTTGAGGGCTCTTAAAAGTTTTAAGAGCCTTTTCTTTTAAAAAATATAATACAAAACAGAGGCATTATGAATTTTAGACATTTACTGCTTAAACGCATAAAAACGGATCATTTAAACGAATTTACAGAAAAGCAAATATATAATTTGCTTGGTATCGGCAACCCCTTTGAAAGAAAAGAATTTCATAACGCACTTGATGCGTTAATTGACGAGGGGTATATTTTCTTTGATAAAATAAAGAGAAAATATATTATTGCAGAAGGCTCTGATGCAATAAAGGGTAAGGTAAGCGGAAACAAGAGAGGGTTTGCATTTATAATATGTGAAGATAAAAATAAGCCCGATTTGTTTGTTTCTCACAGGAATTTGCGGGGCGCAATGCATGGCGATACGGTACTTTGCAAGCTTATCGGCAGCGGCGATAGTGACGAAGCCGAAGTGCTTTCAGTTTTAAGAAGAGGCATAGAGCAGGTTGTAGGCACATATATTTCTTCGCGCGGTTACGGCTTTGTAGAGCCTGACGACAGCAGATATTACGCAGATATCTTTATTACGCAAAAAAACAGTGGCGGCGCTAAGGACGGGCAAAAGGTAGTGGCAAAGATTACCGATTTTCCCAAAGACAGAAAGAATCCCGAAGGTAAAATAATAGAAATACTCGGCAGTTCAAAAGACGCAAAAACTGATATTATATCTATTATAAGAAGCTATCAGCTTTATGAAAGCTTTTCGGAAAATACCGAAAGAGAGGCAAAAAAAGCGGCTGCTACAGATTTAGGGCAGCTCAATAACAGAAAGGATTTTAGAGAGCTGCTTACCTTTACCATTGACGGAGAGGACGCAAAAGACCTTGACGATGCGGTTTCGATATACAAAGAGGGCGATATTTATCTCCTCGGCGTGCATATTGCGGATGTCAGCCATTATGTTAAACAGGGCAGTTATTTAGATAAAGAGGCGCTCAAAAGAGGTACCAGCGTTTATTTTCCCGACAGGGTGCTGCCGATGTTGCCACAGGAATTATCAAACGGCATATGCTCTTTAAATCCCAATCAAGACAGGCTTACATTGTCTGTGATTATGCATGTAAACGGGCAAGGTAAGGTTGTTAAATTTGAAATTGCGCAATCTGTGATAAAATCTCACGCAAGGTTTACCTATACGGAAATTGAAAAAATGCTAAGCGGAGATAAAGAGCTTTTTAAAAAATATAATAAATTTACAGACTCAATAAATTTTATGCAGGAGCTTTCTGATATTTTAATAAGCAAAAGGGGCAGAAGGGGCAGTATAGATTTCAATTTACCAGAGGCGCAAATAATTATTAATAACGGCGAAGTGGAAGATATAAGGCCTTATCCTATAGGAAAATCTAATAAGATAATAGAAGAATTTATGATACTAACCAACGAGACCGTCGCAAAATATTGTGAAGAAAAAAAATTGCCTTTTATTTACAGAATACACGAAGAACCGTCAGAAGAAAAACTGTATGCTTTTAACAGGCTTATCAGCGGTTTGGGGTATAATTTAAGCGGCAGCGAAAAACCCGACCCTATGCATTTTGCCAAGCTGCTTGACGAGATTGAGGGAAAGCCTGAATTTTCACTGATAAACAAGGTAATGCTGAGAACAATGATGAAAGCAAAATATTCTACCGTAAACAGCGGCCATTTCGGGCTTGCATCAAAATGTTACTGTCATTTTACGTCGCCTATACGGCGTTATCCCGATTTGTTTATTCACAGGGCAATAAAGGCATACCTTAGCAATAAAATGGATGAAGTTTTGTTTGTAAAAGCTCAGGATGCAAGCCTAATAAGCAGCGAGAGGGAAAAGCTTGCGATAGAAGCGGAAAGAGAGGTAGAAGACTATTACAAAGCAAAATATATGGAGAATTTTATTGGGGAAACCTTTGAGGGAATAATAAGCGGCGTTATGGAATTCGGCATATTTGTCGAACTAAGCAATACCGTTGAAGGTATGATAAAAACAGAAAATCTGCCCGGAAATAACTACAATTATTTTAAAGATTTGTATATGATAAAAAACAGCAAGAATACCTATAAACTCGGAGGTAAAATAAAAATAAAAGTTGAAAGGGCAGACGCTCGCACTAAAAGGATAGATTTTTTGCCTTATATAACATAACAGGTGTAAAAAATGAAGGTAATTGCAGAAAACAAAAAGGTACGATTTGATTATTTTATTGAAGAGACATTTGAAGCGGGCATAGCTTTGCAAGGCAGCGAGGTAAAATCTCTGCGTGAGGGCAATGTCAACTTAACGGACAGCTTTGCTCTTATACGGGGTAGCGAGCTTATTTTAAAAAATGTTCACATCAGCCCTTATAAAAAACAAAACAGTTTTTACGATATAGACCCTAAAAGGGACAGAAAGCTTTTAATGCATAAAAACGAAATAATTAAACTTTCTTCCAAAGTGAGCAGACAGGGTTATACGCTTGCGGTTACAAAATTGTATTTTAAAGATTCTTTGGTTAAAGCCGAGGTTGCTCTTTGCAAGGGCAAACAGCTTCACGACAAAAGAAGAACGATAACAGAAAGAGAACAAAAAATAGTTGCCGAAAGAGCAATGAAAAATTACAGAATATAGCGGAGGATTATTATGGAAAAACATATAGATACAAAATGCGTGCAAAGCGGATACAGCCCCAAAAGCGGGCAGCCGCGCATTACGCCGATTGTTCAGTCAACCACATTTTTTTATGAAAACCCTGAACAGCTTGCCCGTCTTTTTGATTTAAAGGAAAGCGGATATTTTTATTCAAGGCTTTCTAACCCCACCTGTGCCGTATTAGAAGAAAAGGTAGCCGCCCTAGAAGGAGGCAAAGCGGCTTTGGCAACGTCTTCGGGGCAGGCGGCAATCACATTAGCTGCACTTAATGTCTGCAACTGCGGCGACCATATTATTTCTTCATCTGCCATATACGGCGGTACATATAATTTGTTTGATGTCACATTGAGAAAATTAGGCATAGAAACAACATTTATATCACCTGACAGCACAGCGGAAGAGATTGAAAAGCATATACGCCCCCAAACAAAATTGATATACGGCGAGACGGTTTCAAACCCCGCAATATCGGTGCTTAATTTTGAAGGTTACAGCAATGCGGCAAAAAAGCACGGCATATTGTTTATGGTCGATAATACGCTGTCGTCGCCTATTCATTGCAGACCTATTCTGCTTGGCGCAGATATTGTTATACATTCTTCTACAAAATACATTGACGGCCATGCAACGAGTCTGGGCGGAATAATAGTTGACAGCGGCAATTTTGATTTTAAGGGCAACAAACGTTATGCTGATTTTAATACGCCTGACCAAAGCTATCACGGCTTAATTTACAGCAAAGACTGCGGGGAACTTGCCTTTATTACAAAAGCGCGCGCTCAGCTTATGAGAGATATCGGAGCCTGCATGAGTCCTTTTAACGCATTTTTGACAAATTTAGGCTGCGAGACTTTGCATTTGAGAATGGAAAGAACATCTTATAACGCTTTAGAAATTGCCAAAACTTTGAGCAGCCACCAAAAAATTGAGTTTGTAAAATATCCCTTTCTCAGCAGCGACGCAAATTACGGCAAAGCGGAAAAATATTTAAACGGCGGAGCAGGCGGAATGCTTTCTTTTGGCGTTAAGGGCGGAAAAGAAAAAGCGCTTGATTTTATAAAAAATTTAAGTGTTGTCGCAAATGTTACACATGTTGCAGATTTACGCAGCAGCGTAATTCATCCCGCAAGCACGACTCACAGGCAGCTTTCACGGCAAGCGCTTGCCGAGGCGGGCATTTCTGAAAATCTCATAAGGTTTTCGGCAGGCATAGAAAACATTAACGATTTAACAAAAGACATATTAAGCGCACTGAAGAAAATATAACTTGTGGAGGACAAAATGCCTATAATCATACCTAAGGATATCCCGGCGTATAAGGTTTTAAGAAACGAAAATATATTTGTAATGACACAAAAGCGTGCTATAAGGCAGGATATAAGACCTATCGAAATAGCTATTTTAAACCTTATGCCTACAAAAATAGCAACGGAAAATCAGCTTATAAGGCTTTTGTCAAACTCGCCGTTGCAAGTAAATATTACATTGCTAAGTACCGTAACTTATCAGAGCAAAAATACCTCTAAGGCGCATTTGGAAAAGTTTTACAAGAGCTTTGACGATGTTTCTGACAGAAAGTTTGACGGCATGATTATAACAGGAGCGCCTGTAGAAACATTTTCCTTTGAAGAGGTGGATTATTGGGAAGAGCTTACCCATATACTTGAATATGCGAAAAAGCATGTAACAAGCACTTTGTTTATTTGCTGGGGGGCGCAGGCAGCTCTTAAATATTATTACGGCATAGGTAAAAATGCACTTAACAAAAAACTTTTCGGCGTTTACGAGCAAATAAGCAAGTACACATTTGACCCGCTGCTTAAAGGGCTTGACGATGTTTTTTATATTCCGCACAGCCGCCATACCGCTTCCGATGAACAAGCAATAAGGCAGTGCAAGGAGCTTGTTGTATTAGCCGAATCTGAAAAAACGGGACCGTCGATATTAAAATCCAATAACGATAAGCTGATTTATTTTTTTGGACACAGCGAATACGATAAGGATACCTTGTTTTATGAATATGAAAGAGATATAAATAAAGGTATGATAATAGATTTGCCCTATAACTATTTTGTAGATACAGAAACATATAAAATAAATGTAAATTGGAGAAGCACCGCAAACATATTATTTTCTAACTGGCTAAACTATTATGTATATCAGGTTACGCCATACGATTTGGAAAAAAGGTAATACATAAAAATTTTTATAATTAAAATATGGCAATATTTTTAATTATGTGCTATAATAATATAGCTAAAAGGGGATGTAACGGTTTCGACTGTGAAAAACAGGCGAAGGAAAGCGTGCCGCAGTGAGCAGCTGCGTTAAAATGTTCAACAAAATTTAAATGCTAACAATCAAGAAAATAATGTGGGATTCTCTCCTGCATTAGCCGCTTAATTATATAGTGGCATGTCCGTTATAGTTTTACCCGCAGAGGCAATAACGGGCATAATTAAATGCGGGGTACTGCAAAAATTTTGCCTTGGAATTTTTGCCGACAAATAAAGGCTTTAAACGATTTTTTGTTCCGCTTGCAGAATATTGTTTGAAACAAATCAGCGGATACGCACGTAGAAAACTTTGCGGGTGTTTTGCAGAACAGGGGTTCGACTCCCCTCATCTCCACCATTATATTTAAATTAATTATTTATGTACTATAGAGGAATATATATATGATTAAAACTGCTATTGTAGGTTACGGAAATATTGGGAAAGCGGCGCACGAAGCTATATCGGCAAGTGAAGATTTTTCACTTAAATATATAGTTGAAGTAAGAGAAATCTCTGCGGATGTGCCGGTATTAAAGAGCATATCAGAGCTTAGCGGTATAGATGTTGCCGTTATATGCCTGCCCAGCCGCGCTGTTCCCGAGGTAGCCTCAAAGCTTTTATCAAAGGGTATTAGTACTGTGGATAGCTTTGATATTCATACAGGCATTGCGGACATGCGCTCTAAGTTAGATGCTATCGCAAAGCAAAACAACTGCGCCTCTATTACCGCCGCGGGATGGGACCCCGGAACAGACTCAGTAATCAGAACATTATTTACGGCAATGATTCCCAAGGGCATAACATATACAAATTTCGGACCGGGAATGAGTATGGGACATACCGTTGCGGTTAAAGCAGTTACAGGCGTTAAAGATGCGCTTTCTGTTACCGTTCCCTTAGGTTCGGGTGTGCACAGGCGCATGGTATATGTGGAATTGGAAAAAGGCTTTGATTTTAATACGGTATCTGAAACTATCCGTAAAGATGACTATTTTGTTCACGACGAAACGCATGTAATTAAGGTAGATAATGTCGATGCACTGCGTGATGTAGGGCACGGCGTAAACCTGCTCAGAAAAGGGGTGTCGGGTATAACAAATAATCAGCGGATAGAATTTAATATGAGCATAAACAATCCTGCGCTTACAGGTCAGATTATGACCTGCGCCGCCCGTGCAGTAACAAAGCAAAATGCAGGCTGCTATACACTGATAGAAATACCGCCCATTGACTTTTTGGCAGGCGATAAAGAAAAAATTATCCGCAGTTTAGTATAAAAAGCATAATAAATATAAACGGGGGTGTAGCTCAATTGGTAGAGCGCTTGAATGGCATTCAAGAGGTAAGGGGTTCAAATCCCCTCATCTCCACCATACAGGCGGAAACACGCCCTTTACTTACG
>JAQVSX010000036.1 GCA_028700355.1 Clostridia bacterium | reverse complement strand
AACTATTTAAATCCCCTTTGTAAAATCCAGCGGTATGCAAATGCATTTATTGTTTTCTTTTGAATCATTTAAATCGCCTGTTACTTGTTCAACAGCCTTTACGGCGTATTCAAGCAAATTATCTTCAATAATTACCGCAATAAGTTTTGCAAGTTTTCTGTCCTTTTCAAACATAACTCTGAGTGAGCCGAGCAGCGAACCTTGATATTCCTTAATTTCGGAATCCATTCCCATACAATCGATTATCGTCGGATCAAAAATGCTGTACGAAGCCAAATTTTTAAGTATGGGATCTACCGACCTTTCGTCGTTGATTTTTGCAATAAATAATTTCATTTAAGATACCTCTTTTAAAATTTTGATTGCATATTCATTTTATAGCTACAGTCTTATATTGTCAATTATTAAGTATCTACTATATATAATTATTATTTTTATTTTATGAAACATAATATTAACAGTTGATAAAAAACTGAATTTGTGTTATTATTTAATTGTGATTTATAATGGGGGGGTTTTTGGATTATTTTATATACATAAGATAATATTTAACTCTTTTGCAGCGCCTTTTGTTTGGCTGCATAAAGAATCACTAAATAAATATTAAATTTTTATAAGGAGCGGCTATAATTTTGACTGATAATAAACAGGTTTTGGAATTTATCGAAAAATCAAAGGCTTTAACCAAGCCCGACAATGTGGTTTGGATTGACGGAAGCGAGGAGCAGATTAAACAGCTTACAGAGCAAGCGGTTGCTGCGGGAGAAATATACTATCTTAACAAAAAACTTTTGCCCGGCTGTCTGCTGCACAGAACGGCTGAAAACGATGTTGCAAGAGTGGAACACCGTACTTTTATATGTACAAAAAGGCAGATTGATGCCGGACCTACAAACAATTGGATGGCACCGCAGGAAGCGTATGACAAACTTTCCAAGCATTTTGACGGTTCTATGAAGGGACGGACGATGTATATTATTCCTTTTTCTATGGGAGTAGTCGGCTCGCCTTTTTCTAAAATAGGAATAGAGATAACCGATTCTATTTATGTTGTTCTTAATATGATTATTATGACAAGGGTAGGAAGCAATGTATTAGACGCTTTGGGAAGCAGTAACGATTTTGTGCGCGGCCTTCATGCTAAAGCGCAGCTTTCTGAGGAAAATAGGTATATATGCCATTTCCCCGAGGACAACACAATATGGTCTGTGAATTCTGGTTACGGCGGCAATGTGCTTTTAGGCAAAAAATGCTTTGCTTTGAGGATTGCCTCATTTCAGGGCAAAAAGGAAGGCTGGCTTGCCGAGCATATGCTGATATTGGGAATAGAAAGGCCGCAGGATAAGGAAATTAAATATGTTGCAGCGGCATTTCCGTCGGCTTGCGGAAAGACCAATCTCGCTATGATGATTCCGCCCGAAGGTTATTATAATAAGGGTTACCGTGTCTGGTGCGTGGGCGACGATATTGCATGGATAAGAAAGGGCGAAGGCGGCAGATTGTATGCCGTTAACCCCGAAGCAGGTTTTTTCGGAGTTGCGCCCGGCACTAACGCTAAATCTAACCCCAATGCGCTTGCAACTACCAAAAAGGATACTATATTTACAAATGTTGTGCATAACCTTGACGATAACACCGTTTGGTGGGAAGGGCTTGATAAAAATCCCCCTAAAAACGCTTTGGACTGGAAAGGCAATAAATGGGATTATACTTCAAATGTTAAAGGCGCTCATCCTAATTCGAGGTTTACCGCAAAAGCCTCTAACTGCCCCTGCATAAGCAGTGAATTTGAAAACCCGCAGGGCGTTCCCCTGTCGGCAATAGTATTCGGCGGCAGAAGGGCTAAAACGGCTCCGCTGGTATACGAAGCGAGAGATTGGGAGCATGGCATTTTTATAGGCTCTATTATGGCATCTGAAACAACTGCCGCCGCTTCAGGTAAGGTCGGCGTTGTAAGGCGAGACCCTATGGCTATGCTGCCGTTCTGCGGCTATCATATGGGAGATTATTTTCAGCATTGGCTCGATATCGGTAAAACCGCTGAAAATAAACCTAAGATTTTTAATGTAAACTGGTTCCGTTTAGATGATGACGGCAACTTTATTTGGCCAGGCTTCGGCGATAATTTAAGGGTAATAGACTGGATAATAGACCGATGCGAAGGCAAAACAGATGCAGTGCAGTCTCCGATAGGAAATCTGCCTAAGACCGAAGACATAAACATAGACGGATTAGACGATGTTTCATCAGATACAATCAAAGAGCTTTTAAGCGTTGATATTGAAATGTGGAAGAAAGAGGCAGAAGGCATTGAAGAGTTTTATCAAAAGTTTGGAAACAAATTGCCTGAAAATTTGATAAATCAACTAAGCATTTTAAAACAAAACTTGAATAAATAATAAACATAAAAAAACCTTTACTTGAAAATTTTTTAAGTAAAGGTTTTTTTTGCATAAAAATTTTTTGAATTACAAAACATAAACCTTATAGTAAAACAAGGTTTATGTTTAAAAATTTACAAAAATTTAAATTTTATTAGATCTGAGATTTACCAACTAATTCGTCTATGGTTATTTCCAATACGTCGGATAATTTCCATAGAGATGTTAAAGTAGGCTCGTTATTGCCGTTTTCCCATTCGCTTATGCATTGTTGCGATACGTCAATCATTGTAGCTAATTTCTTTTGACTAAGGCCTTTATCAAGCCTTAAAGACTGTAGGTTTTTACTGAACAAGTTTTTCATAATTTTCACTAATACTCTTATTTATTTTATTTTACTAAACATTCTAATATTTAGCAAGAAACAATGTTTTATCAACAAATAAAATGTTTTTTAAACAAATAAAATAAATATTTCTCTAACCATTACTACTATACAATAAAAAATACTCTTTTTGTTGAATTACAAGCAATTTTGTTATGTTAATTATATTGGTAAAAATTAACAATTTTATTATAGCAATATTCTTACTATAAAATTTGTATAATTTTATATTTTGTTAATTGTTTGTGTCGTTTTCGTTATAGGCAAAGCTATCTTCGGTAACCGTGTACATTCTTTCGCCCTGCGTTGCAAAATCTGAATCTATTATCTTTTCATCGTCAAAAATTGAATCAGGTATGTCGATTTGGGAAAAAACGCAGTATTTACCACTTTGCCCTTCAATAATAAGCTGCCCTACTATATGATTTTCATTTTCTATAAAGTAAAATTGACAGCCGTATTTTCCGTCATTTATCTTTACACGCTCGTATATATAAATAATATTGCCGCTTTGCCATGCCGTTAGCTTAGCTAAACCTTCTTTATATAATAATTGAATTTCTGTTTCTATTGATTGGTTTTGCGATGTGTCTGTATATTCTAATTTATAGCCGTTATTTATTTCCGTAACTTTAAGGTCTTGCATTTTTTCCATATCAGAATTTGTCTTGTCGTTGTTAAACAAACCTATAATAATGTAATTAAGAGATTCGGAGGTGCTTAATATGCTAAGAAAATTTATGTCCGAATCAAATAACTGCTTAACCGCCTCTTCTGTTTCCTGATTTTCCATTAAGCTTTGAGCGTGCTCAAATAAACCGTTTTTCGCTTCGTTAAACTCTGTGGCAAAGCTTGTAAATACGTCGTCATCTTTAAAGTTAAACTCGCAAGCCGACAGCGCCGCAGCTAAAATTACAGCGGCAAAAATAAAACTAATCTTTTTAATCATAATTTTTCTCCATATAATATTATTACAGTTATAGCAGTTATTTTAATGTTTGTCAATATAAAAAAAAATATGTGTTTAACATTTATGATAAGGATTAAATTAAAATAAAATTCCTCTGCTCAAAATTAATATGCAGAGGATTTTTATGTAAAACAAAAATATATTCAGGGACTTTTTTAGAGAATCCCTATTTATCAAACCAGACCAGTCCCGTAACGCTTAGCCCTAAATGAACGCCGAGTACGGGGCCTAATTTGCGTAAGGTTATTTTGCCGCTGAAATTCCTTTCCCTTAGCATTTTTGTAATAACAGCTGTCATTTTGTAATTGTTTATATAATGTATATATACTTCGCTTGCGGTAAGCGGAACGCTGCTTGCCAAATATTCTGCCTGTTCGCTGCTTCCCCTTGCCATTCCCTGTGAGACAACAGCGCCTTCTATGCATTTAAATATAGGGCGGACATTTAATATTGTGCCTACCGATTGGCGCACTATGCCCAGCCTGCCGCTTTTCCTCAAAGGTTTCATATCGTTTACGGAAAATATAATATTGATTTTGTCCCTTGCCTGTTCAAGCGCCATAGCGACTTCTATAAGGCTTTGCTTTTCGTCAATCAGCTTTCTTGCCATATCAGCGAGAATAAACATTCCCCCTGCGGTTGAAAGAGAATCGACTACCATTATTTTATCGCTGCCTATTTCCTTTGCGGCAACCTTGGCGCTGCTGTATGTTCCGCTAAGGCGTGAAGATAATGTGATACACAAAATTTCACTGCCTTCGCTAAGTAGCTTTTTAAATACGCTTAAAAAAACGGCAATGTTAGTATGGTTAGTTTTGCAGTTTTGTCTGCCTATAATAGTTTCATATTCGCCATTTTGTTCTATATATGTTTCGTCATAGCTTTTTTCGGGCGTGTAATAGCTTACAGGCACAATATTTACGCCTAACTGCTGTGCTTCCTTTGCCGTCATATAGACGGTACTGTCACATACTATAGATATCATATGTTTTACCTTCCGATTTTTCTGAACTTTTCGTATCTTTTGTCAAGCAATTCCTTTTCAGTCAATAAGATACTGTTTTTAAGAGTATTAATAAGCTGCTCCTTAATTTCTTGGCAAAGCTTTTCAAACGGCAATTTTTCTGAAAAGACTTTTTCCACCACCTGCAAATTATATAAATCCTGCGCGGTCAGCTTTAAATTGTTTGCGGCTTCTTTGACCTTTGAGGTATCTTTCCATAATATGCTTGCGCACCCTTCGGGCGTTATAACAGAATAAATGGAATTTTCCATCATCCATACCTCGTCGCCTGATGCCAAAGCCAAAGCTCCGCCGCTGCCGCCTTCACCTATAATAATGGAAATTACCGGCACCTTTAACGAAACCATTTTAGTTATGCTTTCGGCAATTGCCTGTCCCTGCCCTCTTTCTTCTGCACCTATGCCGCAAAATGCCCCCGGCGTATCTACAAAGCATACTACGGGGCGCTTAAATTTTTGCGCCTGCTCAAAATGGCGCATTGCCTTGCGGTAACCTTCGGGGTTGGCACTGCCGAAATTTCTCATGACACGCTGCTGCAAATCTGAGCCTTTTTCTATCGCTATAACCGTTACCGCTATTTTGTCAAGCCATGCTATGCCTGCCATTATTGCCTTATCGTCGCCAAACCTTCTGTCGCCGTGCAGTTCGGTAAAATCTTTAAATATATTATCTATATAGCTTTTTGCTGTCGGTCTGTCCTTATGCCTTGCAAGCTGTACTTTTTCATATGCTTCCGTCATTTTTTTGCCCCCGTATGAAAACTAAGCAACTTAAATAAATAATCTTTAAGCTTCGACCTTTCTACAATCAGGTCTATAAAACCTTTTTCAATTAAAAATTCGGCTTTTTGAAAGCCCTTCGGCAATTGCTGCTTTATTGTCTGCTCAATAACCCTTGGCCCCGCAAAACATATAAGCGCTTTTGGTTCTGATATAATTATATCGCCTTCCATAGCAAAGCTTGCGGTAACGCCGCCTGTCGTAGGGTTGGTAAGCACGCTTATATACAGGTTACCGCCGTCGCTGTGGCGCTTTACCGCAGCGCTGGTCTTTGTCATCTGCATTAAGGATAGTATGCCTTCCTGCATTCTTGCTCCGCCCGAAACGCAAAAGCCAATTACAGGCAAAGATTTTTCTAAGGCATATTCAAAAAGCCTTGTTATTTTTTCGCCCGTTACCGTACCCATGCTGCCCATCATAAACCGACCTTCCATAACAAAAAGACATACGGGGATTTTGTTTATTTTACAGGTGCCGCATATTACAGATTCTTCTTCTTTGCTGTTTTGCACCGCACTGCTTAATTTTTTATCGTATTCAAAAAAATCCAATATGTTTTTGGGCTTAATACCTACAAATAATTCTTTAAATGTATTTTTGTCCGCCGTTATGAAAATTCTTTCCCTTGCACTTAAAGCAAAATGATAGCCGCATTGGTCGCATACGTTCAAGTTTTCTTTCAGTTCCCCCAAAAACAGCATCTTGTTACATTCGGCGCATTTACGGCAAAGCTCTTCGGGGATTTCCGCCCTGCTGTTTGTTCCACCTTCAAGTATATTCTGCGGTTTTTTAAACAATCCTTTTTTTAACATTTTTTAACCTTAAACTATATTTTTAAATTTTTGCATAAAATCTGTTTTATATTTGCCGCTTACAAAATCTTTATTTATAATAATATTCATCTGCTGTTCCCTGTTGATGTCAACACCTTCTATCACAAGCTCGCCCAAAGCGGCATTCATTTTCCTTAGCGCCTCTTCCCTTGTTTTTGCGTGTACGATAAGCTTGCCAACCATAGAGTCGTAATAGGGGGGAATTTGGTAATTCTGATACAGTGCGGTATCAAACCTTACCCACGGCCCTCCCGGTATATGCAGCAGGGTAACCTTTCCGCAGCTCGGCATACCGTCAAAGGTGTTTTCGGCGTTTATTCGGCATTCTATCGCATGGCCTTGCGGCATAACTTCTTCCTGTGTAAAATCAAAAGGTTTTCCGTCGGCTATCCTTA
>JAQVSX010000035.1 GCA_028700355.1 Clostridia bacterium | reverse complement strand
CGGTGAAGATTTTTACCCGCAAAACCTTGCCTACGAGGGCGAAATTATTCAGCTGCAAAGCGGAGCAATGCTGCTGAGCATTTACGATAACGGGCAGTACCGCCTTGCGTTTTTTGAAGGAAAGCTGGGCTTTGTGCTAAACGATAATATATTTATAAGCGAATATCAGAATGCAGAATATACTGACGGCGAAACGCTGCTTGTTACGGCGTATTACAGCTTTCCCTATATTACATCAAATGAAAATGCCGATTACTTAATAGGCTATATTGATAAATGGGAGAGGGTAAGCATAATAAGCAAACTCCCTTCTTATGACCAAAGCCTGTTAGATTGGTTATATATAGATTATAACGGCGAAACGGGCTATATTAGTGCAATTAATGTAATGCAATACAATCCGCCCGCAGAAATGGAGTATATTGACGGCAGTTTGATTAGCGGGCAGGGAGTAGTAAAATTATTTTCGGATACTTCGGGGCAAACGGTTTTACTTTCTCTTGAAAAGGGCAGTGATATAAAGATTTATTATTATATAGGAAATTACGCCTATATCAGCACAGTAAGCGGCGAAAGTGAAACTTTTGGATATATAACGAAAAGCAGTATTGCCCCTGACTACGCTTTTCAAAAACAAAAAATAGGTTTTTTAATGCTTTTCGGAACATTTGCTTTGGGAATAATAATTGCGGTAATAAAAAGAAAATATTTATAATACTATTTTAAGTATTTTCTTAAAACAAGTCTCTTATGAAATGATATAACAACAAAAAAAGCAAAGAACTTACAGCTTTGCTTTTTCTTTTTCTATTATTGCTTTTATTTCATTTAATAAATCATCGCACTTAACAATCTTTTTAAAGCTCTTATCACGGGATATTATTTCTGTCTCTCCGCTGACAAAGCCTTTATTTCCTATTATTATGCGGTAGGGGATACCTAAAAGGTCTGCATCTGAAAATTGCACGCCGGCGGATACCTTTCTGTCGTCAATAATTACTTCATAGCCTGATTTTTTAAGATTTTCATATATATTTGCGGCAAAATTTCTCATTTCTTCGCTGCCGTTAAGCACGCATATATGAATATGCCACGGCGCTATGGCAAAAGGCCATACAGGACCGTACTCATCATGATGCTGCTCAATTACAGATGCCATTGCCCGCCCGATGCCTATGCCGTAACAGCCCATAAAGGGGTTTTTTCTCTGCCCGTTTTCGTCTGTGTAAAACATATTCATACTTTGTGTATATTTTTTGCCTAACTGAAAAATATTGTCTATTTCTATGCCTTTTTTAATTTTCAATTTGCTTTGGCATTTAAGACATATATCGCCGTCTTTAACCTGATACAGATTATAATATTTTATAATTTCAAAATCTCTGCCGCAGCTTACGCCTTTTATATGATAATCTGCTTTGTTCGCTCCGCAAAGCATATTTTTGCAATCGCTAAGGCTTTCGTCAAATAAAAGGGCTGAAAATATATTATTATCAATATCGCAAGGGCCGATAAAACCCATTTTCAACTGCTCGATATCGCTTTCAAAGGGATATACATTTTTGCCTAAAACCTTTTTTAATTTTTGCTCGTTTACCTCGTAATCTCCACGGATAAACACGATACAGGGCTTTTTTTCGCCTTCCACGCCGAATATTGCGGCTTTGATAATTCTGTCAGCCGAAAAACCCGTAAGCTTGCTTAAACTTTCTATATCTGTTGTTGAGGGGGTATGGATAAGCTCTTTATTGGCATCTTGCAGACTGATATTTGATATTTTTGTATTTGCGACCTCTACATTATCCATATAGCCGCAAGTATCGCAAATTGCAATATTGTCTTCGCCCGCATCGCTGAGCAGCATAAATTCGTGAGCGACACTGCCGCCCATCATTCCCGTATCTGAGCCGACTGCAATAGCGTTCAGTCCGATTTTATTAAATATATTAAAATAAGCGTCTTTACAAATATTGTAAAATGCGCACATATCCTCTTGTGTGGTGTGAAAAGAATAAGCGTCTTTCATGGTGAATTCCCGCACTCTGATAAGACCGCCTTTACAGCGTGGCTCGTCGCGGAATTTTGTCTGCAACTGATATATCATAAAAGGGTATTTGTTATGCGAAATTGCGTCATCACGCACAAGCGCTACAGCCGCTTCCTCATGAGTCATTGCGAGCAGCATTTCTTTGCCGCCTCTGTCTTTTAGGCGCAAAAGCTCTCTGCCCACCGTTTGATATCTTTCAGATTCTTCCCAAAGCTCTTTTGGCAGTACTACGGGCATTAAAACTTCCTGACCGCCTATTTTGTCCATTTCACTGCGCACGATATTTTCAATTTTGTTTATTATGCGTTTTGCGGGCATTAAAAGCGAATATATTCCGTTTGCCACATATTTAATGTAACCGCCTCTCAGCAAATAAATCTGGCTTATAATGTTTGCGTCTGACGGTTTTTCTTTAAATCTTTCTCCTGATAAATGTTGAATATTCATAGCGTCCTTTATTGGTTAAATTACATTATTCTTGTAAATATCATTCTTCCCGCATTAGTTTGCAGAGAGGTTGTAACTGTAACATCCATTTCCTTGCCTATGCAGTCTTCGCCGTTTTCGACTACAATCATAGTCCCGTCTTCAAGAAAGCCTATGCCCTGACCGTGTTCCTTGCCCGGCTTGACAATATTTACCCTCATAGTTTCGCCCGGCAAAGCGACGGGCTTTATTGCGTTTGAAAGCTCGTTAATGTTAAGCACGCTTACCTGCATTACCGTTGCAAGTTTGTTAAGGTTATAATCGTTTGTAATAACTTTGGCGTTATACTGTTGTGCATGTTTAAGAATTTTTGTGTCTATTTCTGAGATGTCGGGGTAATCGGTATCTGAAATAATAACGTTGATATTATCTTCATTTTTTAGGGAATTAATTATATCAAGCCCTCGTCTGCCTCGGTTTCTCTTTAATATGTCTGTGTTTTCGGCAACATTTTTAAGCTGGTTTATGACAAAAACAGGAATGATAAAGGGGCCCTCTAAAAAGCCCGTCCGCACCAGTTCAAGTATTCTGCCGTCAATAATAACAGAAGAATCGAGTATTTTATAGTTTTCTGTAATTTTATCTTTAGAGTCTTTTTTGTTTACTATTATGATTTCGCCTATGTAATTTATGCCCAGCCTTATGCCCATAAAGCCAAAAATCAAATATGTTATTACGTTAAGTACGGTAGAAAAGGGTTCTATAGGTATTTGCTTGATTAAATCAGAAAGCAAAAAGGCGATTACAAGACCTAATATAAGTCCGATTGTGCCCGATGTTATTTCCTTTGAAGTATAGCTCGAAAGGGTGCGTTCAAACTTGCTGCCTATTTTATATGCCCATCTGACTACAAAGGGCGTAGAAAGACAAAAAATAAATCCGAAAAATATTGAAGAAACAAAATATATGCCTAATTCTACATAAAACGCTGTGCTTTCGGCTAAATTTTCTAAAAAGTCGGGGTTGTGATTGTCTAAAATATAATGGACAATTACCGTGGCAACCGAAACGCCGAGTAAAAACGCTATAAGATATACGAAACGGCTGTTTTTAATTGGTTTTTTCTTATTCATATAATAAATCCTTAACAATAAATTAAATATATTATATAATTTATGTCTTTTTAAGTCAATACAATGTATAACTTATATCAATCTAAAATTTATAGATTTGCGTGATTAATCAGTCTTATAAGACATATAATTGTAATAACCGACAAAAATCAGCTTATTTATTGATTATTTAATATTTAAGTATAAGGTAAAAATCTATGGCTATTTGTGATGTAACATATTCCGAGCTAAGAATAAAAGATGTCGTAAACATTTGCGACTGTAAAAAAATCGGCAGGATAGTTGATGTTGTAATTGATTTAAAAACAGGAATAGTAAAGGGAATTGTAGTGCCGGGTTCTAAAAGGCTGAGTATTTTCAGGGCCCCTGAAGATATTTTTATACCTTGGCGCAACATTCTGCGTATTGGCAACGATGTAATTTTAATAAAAATCGCCCCCAAAATTTCTAAGGATTGCTCCTCAGACGATAAGTGCGACGACGATGAAATACCTAAGCATTTATTTAAGGAATCCGACCTATAAGCATTAATAAAATAATTTTTATAAAAGGGCAGAAAATATAAATAAAAAAGATATAAAACCGTTATTTTTGGCGGTTTTTATTTATTTGCAGGTAGACATTTAAAAATTTTAATGATATAATAATAATAATATTGTTACATATCGGAGAAAAATATGGCATCGTTTAGAAAAACAGCTAAAACCATTACATTTGATAAGCCTTCTTCCTGGTGGGGAGCAATATGGAGAGAGGGTATTCCCCTCGGTAACGGCATTACCGGCGCTTGCGTAAACGGCGGCGCAGGATTAGATACCATAATGCTTACTTCTGTTAATTCTTTATGGCAGGGAAGTATTAGCGTTTTGCCTGATGTTTCTAACAAAATAAGGGATGTGCGCAAGCTGATTGACCAAAAAAAGTATAAAGAGGCGGAAGATGTTATTCCCGATGCACTTATTTCAAAAAATTATAGGCCGCAAACCGCTTTTCCGCTGCCTATTTGCGATTTTAAGATAAAAATGCCCCTTGAAAAATTCCCAAAAGAGTATTCAAGGGCGCTTAATATGGAAACGGGTGAAGCCGCCGTTATGTATCGTGACGGCGCTACCAAGTACGAACGCAAAATGTTTGTATCACGTGAAAACAATATGTTTATTATGGAGATATCCAAATACGGTACGGGTACAATAAATGCACAGTTTAGCTTTGACCTGCACGACAGAAGCTGCGCAAAAACCCCCAACGGCGTTCTTTCCAAACTGCCCGAATTTGCATCTGTAAATTATCAGCCCTATTTTATGTATTTTAGCGCAAGGAAAGATAACGGCACAGAATTCGGCGCTGTCGCAAGGGTTTCTTATTACGGCGGAACGCAGGAAGTAAAGGGAAACTGCCTTTGCGTTAAGGGCGCAAATTCGGTGCATGTCATTATTAAGCTGTTTACAGAATCTCAAAGGGAAAAGGAATGGAAAAACCTTAAAACAGAACTTGCGGCAAATAAATTAAATTACGATAAAATGTTTAAACAGCACAGCAATATTCATTCTAAGCTGTTTGGTAGTGCCGAAATTGATTTGAGGCCGGACGACAGGGAACAAAGCGCGCAGCAGCTGCTTGGCGATACTCAAAACAACAAAAGCGCCCTCTTTGAAAGGCTGTGGCAGATGGGAAGATATCTCTTTATATCTTCGGCAAGGGTAGATGGCAGCCTTATTGTATATCCTTACGGCTTATGGTGCGGCGATTACAAGGCGGTAAAAGCCTACCCCGATTTCAGCGGAAAAACACAAAATCTGTACAGGTTTGCTTTTGATAATAATTTATGCGATATGGTTTTGCCGCTGCTCAGTTATTTTGAAAATGTTATCGCAGATTTAAAAAAGAACGCTCAAAGACTTTATAACTGCCGAGGTATATTTATTCCCGCATCGGTTTGCGACGGTACGGGGCTTTTGGGCAGTGTCAATCCGCAGGATATTCACTATGTTTGCGGTGCGGCAGAAATAGCTAATATGTTTTTTGATTATTACAGTTATATCAGAAATAAAAAATTTCTTAAAGAAAGGGCAATGCCCTTTATGAAAGAGGCAATGACATTTTTTGAGGATTTTCTTGTATTGGACAAAAGCGGCTATTATATATCTTATCCTTCTTATTCGCCGCAGAATTGCCCCGGTAATTTATATGAAAAAGAAACATCTCTTATGGTTAAAATTGCCAAAAACAGCGAGGTTGATTTTGCTTCTGTAAGAAAACTGATTGACAATCTGATTGAGGGCAGCGACATTTGCGGTTTGTATAAGGAACAAAGGGAAATATGGCTTAACATAAAATCTAAACTGCCGCAGTCCAAAATAGCTGAAAATAGCGCTTTTGTTTACAACTATAACTGCGACGAGCTTACCGAAAACTTTAAGCAAGGCTATATGCACTTGCTATACGGCGTTTATCCCTATCATCAAAAAGAATTAATCGAAGATGCTGAAATATCAAAGGCGTATTTAAACACTATTAAAAAACGTGTAAGCGAGGGTATGGATACGCTTAAATGCCATACGCTTGCCTATCTTGCGGGTGTAGCGTCAAGACTTGGAGCGACTGAAACGGCGGCAGAATTGATAAACCATTGTGCAAAATCCTGCGTGATGGGTAATTTTGTTACAGCCGATAACGATTGGCGGGATATGGGCGTTACGGATAACGACAATTGGTCGGCTTATCAGATAGGCGGAAACACCGCTTTATGCGCCGCAATAACTTCATTATTTGTTTATTCCTATCAAAACCGTATTTATATACTGCCGTCAGAGCAGCAGTTTAAAAACGGCAGCATAAAGGGAATACTTACTGCCTGCGGCGTGGAAACAGACATTAACTGGGATGCGAAAAAGGGAATAAGGCTAAACTTAAAAGCAAAGCAAAATTGCATAATAGATATCGTTTTACCTCAGCATAGCCGCCGCATAGTAAAGGGACCTGTAACGGTAATGGATGAAAATAAGGTGATTAAAGATGTTGAACTTGGCGGCGGTAAAGTTGTTACATTTGAAATAAAAACTTAAAGCATTAAGCCGCTTTTAAATATTTGATTATATAATAAATATATGTTATAATTTTTTTGTAACACTATCAGGGCGCTGTTTGAATAAACATACAGCGCTGATGTTTTTTGAACGGGAAGGTTAAAATGCTTAAAAGAATAATTGATGTTGCCGCTAAAAGAGAAA
>JAQVSX010000034.1 GCA_028700355.1 Clostridia bacterium | reverse complement strand
TTTCGCTGTCTGACTTTAACAGTTGATATGCCTTTAAAATAAGGTCGTCAAAATCAAGAGCGTTGCATTTTTTTAGCCGCCTTTCATATTCTGCGTAAATATTGCAATACAGCTGTGTATTATATCCAAAATAACCGCTGTTAAGGCAATTTTCATAAGTAAGGTTTTTATTTTTTGCGCCGCTGATTGCGGCTTTTACTTCTTTAATAAGAGAATCTGTTTTTTCGTCATTGTCTGCATTAGATTTTATAATATCTTTCAGTACCCTTTTTTTATCTTCCTCGTCATAAATGCTGAAAGCCTTTGTATAACCTATTCTGTCTGCAAACTGCCTCAGTATGCGGTTGCACATACTGTGTATGGTACATACCCACATTCCGCTTATATCGCCCAACATACTAATCAGCCTGTCTTTCATTTCTTCCGCAGCTTTATTGGTAAATGTAATCGCAATAATATTGTACGGTGAAATGCCTAAATTGTTTATTAAATAGGCTATCCTGTGTGTAAGTACCCTTGTTTTGCCGCTGCCCGCACCCGCAAGCACAAGGACAGCGCCCTGTGTCTGTTTGACGCAAAAAAGCTGTTCATTGTTTAGTTTGTCCAAAATGCCTTGCATCAAAACCTCCGAATTTTTAAAACATATACAAATATTGTTATTTCACGATATAATATAAGCTGCTAAAATTATAAGCAGCTCACACTATATTTTTTATAATTCTATGTAAAAGTAAATCTCTAATGCCTTTTTTTAACCCTTTCTATCTTTTATTCTTCTTATAAAAGGCGGTATATCAAGATTGTCGCTGCTTCTGGAATAATTATCGTTTTCGTGTACATAGTGTCTGGGTGTTATTTCTCCTACTGTGTCAAAGCCCGTGGCTATTACCGTTACCGCTACTTCATCTTCAAGCTCGGGATTTATGCCTGCGCCGAAAATAATATTTGCAGAGGAATCGACAACCTCCTGAACAAGCTGTGCTGCCTCGTTGACCTCGTCAAGCGCCATATCGTAGCCGCCTATAACAAACAGTATAACGCCCGTTGCGCCTTCGATTGTAGTTTCAAGCAGCGGACTTGAAACCGCCTGCCTTACCGCATTAATCATCCTGTTTTCACCTTTTGCGATGCCTATGCCCATATGCGCAAGCCCTTTGTTTTTCATAATAGAGCGTACATCTGCAAAATCTAGGTTGATAAGCGACGGCGTTACAATAAGGTCGGATATTCCCTGTATGCTTTGCCTTAAAACATCGTCTGCAATGCGGAAAGCCTCTACCATAGATGTACCCTTAGGCACTACCTGCAACAATTTATCGTTGGGTATAACTACAAGAGTATCTACAAACTTTCTTAAACCCGAAAGCCCGGACCTTGCGTTTGTTTCCCTATTTTTCCCCTCAAACACAAAGGGACGGGTTACAACCGCAACAGTCAATATGCCAAGCTCCTTAGCGATTCCCGCAATTATAGGCGCAGCGCCCGTTCCTGTGCCGCCCCCCATGCCTGCGGTAATAAATAGCAAATCTGCTCCCCTTACCGCTTCTACAAGAGCTTCACGGGATTCTTCCGCTGCCTTAGCGCCTATTTCGGGTTCTCCGCCTGCGCCAAGCCCCCTTGTAAGCTTTTCACCAATCTGAATTTTTACAGCCGCTTTTGACAAATATAATGCCTGTTTATCGGTATTTACCGCAATAAACTGCGCACTTCTGATATTTGCGTTAATCATGCGGTTTATGGCGTTGTTTCCGCCTCCGCCGATACCCATAACTTTTATCTGTGCAACGGTACCGCTGCTGCTTTCAGTCTGGTTATTTTCGTTATCATCATAAATATTACTCATAAATTCCTCCAAAATTCGCAACCCTAAGCTTAACTAAACAGTCTAGCCCAAAAGCCCTTATTTTGTTTTTCAATGTCGTTTAATGCATATTCAAGCACGCCTACGCTTGATGACATATGCGGCTTGTTTAGTTTAGGAAGAAAAGGAGCGGCAACCTCGACATTTCTGTCAAGTATTTTGGAAAGCTCGGCAGTTGCGCCCCTCATATAGCTTATACCTCCGCCGCTAAGATAAAGCGGAATATAAGAAGGTATGTCTATACCGCTTTCTTTAATACAGTCGCTTATCAGCGTGCCTATATGCTCTATCCGTGCGGAAACAATTTCGTGCGATAACTTCATAGGTACTTCGCTTGTTTCATCATTTATTTCTATCTTATATATGTCGTCTTCTTCAACCTCAAGATTAAGTTTTATCTGCTCTTTAAGCTTTGTAGCCAAATCAAAGGATATATGCAGGCATTCCATAAGGTCGGCGGCAATGTGCGCTCCCCCCGTTGAAAAAGACTTTAAAAATAAAAGCCCGTCGCCCTGATAAAGACCTACGCCGGTAGTAATATAGCCTATATCTGCAAGCAGATATTTTTTTTGCTTATCGTCAAATAAAACGCCGCACTCGGCAAGAAAAGCGCAAATAAATTTTACCTGTATGCCTAAACTTTCAAGCATTCCCGAAAATGTGTTTATAAATCTGTTATCTGCATAGTAAAAAGATAAAAGCCCTTGAAGCTGAGAACAAGAGCTTCCCACTGGAGACAGTGTCTTATTGCCGCCGTCCAATGTATAATATACAGGTTTGCCGCCTATCTGCGTATAATTATCTATTTTGGGCGCATCAAGGTAAAGCTCCTGAACGTCAATTTCGTTTACCTTTCTGTTTATTTTAAAGCTGATTGCGAATTCCTTTACACAAACCTTACAAAACTCTGACGGAACGCCGATATAAAGCTCTTTTATTCGGCTTTTCATATTTTCTTCCGCCTGCTCTATGGCACGTGTAACCGCCCTTAGCAGCTTTTGGGGTTCTAAAAATTCCCCGCCCGCAAAACCGGAGTACAGCGACTCGCCGAACCCTTTAATATTTATTGTTTTATTTATGCCGTGCCCGCCTGCAAGCACCGTCAGCTTTTCAGAACCTATATCAAGTATGGCTGCCTGTTTTATCTTTGGCATTATATTTCCCTTAGTTTAAAATGATATGTTTATTATATATTTTTTTACGAATAAAGTCAATATATATAAACAACCAATATTTTATGTCATTATACTTGCTTCTAACGCATTATTTACAATTACCTTGGCATAAGTCCTTTCAAGGTCGCTAAGCTCGTCTAAAAAAAGCTGCAAACCTACATACAGTTTGCTGTAAAGTTGCTGCCTGAAATCAATAATTTCAATTTCTCCGCCAAAATTTGTATTTATGCATAAATTATTGCCGCTGCTGCTACTGTAAACCTTTTCAAAATAACCTTTAAATAATATCTCGTCATAATTTTTTCCCTCGCTTGTCATAGATTTAAAAGCATCGTAAAGACTTAAAATACTTAAAATATTTTCGTCCTCGATAAAATCGCTGACAGCAGGATTGTAGCTGGAATAGTCTATATCTATAAGTATATTGTCTTGCGCGGAGCGTATGTCAAGTACCTTGCCTTCACTGTCCAAAGCGGCAAAGCCGCTACCGACCTTTAAACAAAACACCTCTTTCCTTTCCCTGTAATGAAGCTTTACAGTTGAAGGAAAAATCCTTTCAATGTTTATAACCTTTATATACGGATTGTTTTTTTCTATGCCGTCTGTTATCTGCGCAACATCAATAAAAAATATATTTTTACCTATTAAATTTGAAAATTCTGATTGAACATTATTGCTGTCTACCATAACGCTTTGCTGTTTGGGCGCAAGAACTGCGTCGTTAACCGAAAAAAGCACGCTTGAAAGCAGCACAATTACGACAATAATAAAAAATGCCAAAAATATGTATAAAACCCTTTTATTTTTCATTATAATCTCCGATAAACTGCTTGTACAACATTAATAAAAATACTAATTTCAACCATTAATAAAGCAAATTAGTTTTTTTTACTTTAATAGCGTTACTATTTAAATATTTACTCTCTTTATGTCTGCGCCCAAAGATATCATTATATCGGTCATATTTTCGTATCCCCTGTCAATATGGAATACGTCAGATATTTCAGTAACGCCTTCGGCAGACACAGCCGCAAGCAGCAGAGCCGCACCGCCCCTGAGGTCATGCGCGCAGACCTGCGTGCCGTAAAGGCTTTTCACGCCCCTTACAATTGCCATTCTGTCCCTTACCGTTATTTTTGCCCCCATCTTAATAAGCTCTGCGACATGCTTATATCTCGTTTCAAATATGTTTTCTATTATTATAGATGTTCCCTTTGCTATTGTGGTAAGGCTGAGCATCTGTGCCTGTAAGTCCGTAGGAAAACCGGGATAAGGCATTGTTTCTATGGTATGAATGGATTGCAGTCTCTTTGCCGCCTTTAAATATATTTTATCATTAATATAGTCTATTTTGCAAGTGCTTTCTTTAAGTTTTGTAATTAGTGAATAAATATGTTCAGTACAGCAGTTGCTAAGCTCTATACTGCCTCCTGTCATTGCAGAGCCTATAAGGTAAGTGCCTGCGGCAATGCGGTCGGGAATGGGCCTATATTCTACACCGTGCAGTTTGTCAACGCCTGTTATGTGTATAATGCTACTGCCCGCTCCGCTTATTTTGCCCCCCATTTTGTTTATAAAGTTTTGCAAATCTACAATTTCGGGCTCTTTAGCGGCGTTTTGTATTATTGTTTCTCCCTTTGCAAGCACAGCAGCCATAATAATGTTTTCAGTTGCTCCCACGCTGGGGCAGTCAAGGTGAATAACCGCTCCCTTTAAGTCCTTTCCTTCGCAATAGAGCGTCCCTCCGCTTTCTTCAATTTTCACATTCAGCATAGAAAGTCCCTTTATATGCAAATCTATAGGTCTTATGCCTATATCGCAACCGCCGGGATATGCTACCTTTGCCTTGTGAAATCTGCTGAGTATCGAGCCGAGCATAAAAATAGACGAGCGCAGTTCTTTTGCAAGGTTTTGCGGAATTTCGCTTTTACTTGCACCGCTGCTGTCTATTATAATATTTTCGCCCTCCCATTGCACAATGCAGCCAAGCTCTTTAAGTATTCTTATCATGTTTAAAACATCTATTATTTTGGGGCATTTTTTTATTATTACTTCTTTATCAGTAAGAATGCTTGCCGCAAGAATAGGCAGCACCGCATTTTTTGAAGTTTGAACGCATACTTTGCCGTTTAATTTTGTTTTTCCTTTAACTAAAAGTTTTTCCATTTTTCCCCCGAAAGCTGACAAAAACAATATAACCGTGATAAAAAAATTAAATAATCACAGTTTCCTATTACATAATATGGAAAAATTCTTTTAAATGTTAAAGAAGATAACAGAGAAAAGATAGCTATTTACGCATAGAAATATTTAAAAGTACTCCGCTTGCGCCCATAAAAACCATAAGAGAACTGCCGCCGTAACTGATAAACGGCATCGGAAGCCCCGTAGGAGGTATGCTGCCCGTTACAACGGCGATATTGATTAAAACCTGTATTGCGACAATCATTACAATGCCCGAAGCAAGATAACACCCGAAAAGGCTTGTAGCGTTTACCGCTGTTTTTATACCTCTTAATATAAATACGGCAAAAACCGCAATAAGAAAAACGCATCCAAAAAGCCCCAATTCTTCACCCACTATTGAAAAAATAAAATCTGATTCTGAAAAAGGTAAAAAATCAAATTTTTGGCGTGAATTAAACAGTCCAACGCCGAAAAATCCGCCGCCGCCCAGAGCGTAAAGTGATTGTATCAGTTGATAGCCCTCTCCCTTTGGAGATTGCCACGGGTCTATAAAAGCGTAAAGGCGGTTTAGTCTATAAGGCTCTATAAAAATTAATATTGGTATAAGCATTATTGCGGGCAGTAGCATTGTCGCAAAATGCCTTTTTTTGCACCCACCTATATACAGCATACCCAGCATTAAAAGCCCCATACACACGGTAATAGACATATTAGGCTCTAAAATTATAAGCAGGCAAAATGCCGAGCCTACCGCTAAAACAGGTAGCAGCCTGATAAAACTGCCCATTTTGTCTTTATAGCGGGACATATAGTATGCCGAAAAAAGTATAAAAGAAAACTTTGCAAGCTCTGACGGCTGAATCGTAAAGCCCATAAAGCCAACCCAGCGCCTTGAACCGTAATTTTCTATGCCTAATCCGGGTATAAAAACCAATATAAGCAGTACTAAAGTAAGCCCTAAAAATATATAGCGGAATTTTTGCAGTTTCTGATAGGGATAAAACCATAAAAAAAGCAGCAGCGCCAAGCCCACAACAAAACCGGGAAGCTGCTTTTTTACATATAAAAATTTGTCGCCGTAATCTTTATAAGCCGAATAATTGCTTGCCGAATATACCATTACAAGCCCGAAAAGCGCCAAAAATATCGTTGCGGCAAGCAGTATATAATCGGGTTTGTTTTTTTCTGTGCTGATATTTTTAATTTTTATTTCGCTGCCTTTAAAAGCCATAACAAAAACCTATAAATTGTTTACCGTTTCTATAAATTTTTCTCCCCGCCTTTCAAAATTTTCAAATTCGTCATAGCTTGCGCAGGCGGGAGAAAGCAGCACTGCGCCTTGACCATTGCAAAGCTGATATGCCGCTAAAACAGCTCTTTCCATACCGCCTTCACACACTGAAAAATCTTTATAAGCGCAGGCACTTGCCTCACAGGCAAAACGCTCTTTTGCCTGCCCGAACAGCACACAGTGCCAGATTTTTTTATATTTTTTAAGCTCCTTAAAAAATGGTTTTAAATTTTCGTTTTTGTCGCTGCCGCCTAAAAGTAAAACTGTTTTTTGCGTCATAGCATTTACAGCGGTAAGCGTCGAATTGGTATTTGTAGATTTAGAATCGTTATAAAATGTTACCCCGCCTTTTACGGCAGCAATGCTCAGCCTGTGCGCTATGCCTTTAAATTCTGACAGCGCCCTTGCTATATCTTCATTTTTTATATTTAATATTTTACCGAAGCATACCGCCGCCAGCGCATTGAGTATGTTATGCCCGCCA
>JAQVSX010000033.1 GCA_028700355.1 Clostridia bacterium | reverse complement strand
GTGTCAAGCGATATTACCAAGGAAGAATATTCCATTGCTTCAAGCACCGTTTCCAAATCTAAATTAATATAATCGGCTATTTCCTTAGCGCTGGGGTCTTTATGATTTTTGGCGGAAAGCTCTGCCGCCGCCCTTTTTATTTTAATGAGAAGCTGGTTATTTTTTCTGCCCGGATTTATCAGGCGTGATTTATCCCTGAAATAATTTTTTATCTCTCCTATAACAGAAGGCGTGGCAAAAGTAGAAAATTTTACGCCCTTATTGGTGTCGAATCTGTCAATGGCTTTAAGCAGAGCCATAGAAGATGTCTGCATAAGGTCGTCAAAGTCCACACCCTTATTAGCGTATTTTTTAGCCATTATTTCAGCTATAAAAAGATATTTCTCTGCTATTTTATTCCTGATATTGATATCTTTGGTTTTTTGGTAGGTAATAAACAGATTTTTATCTTCTGTAATGTTTTTGTTTAAGTATTGCATATCTAAGCCAAAAATTAAATCCTTTTATATAAAGTTATCTGAGATATTAACTCATTTTTCCTTTCATATTTTACTTCATCAACAAGGCTGTCAAGCAGTATTAGCCCTATTTCCTCATTATTGTCTTTAAAACGGTGCTTTTCACATACGCCTTCGGCTTCAATAACTATCGTTAATGGGTTTCCCATAATAAAAGAAAGCTTTGCCTTTTTGTAATTGTATCTCATAAACATAAGGCATGACTCGTTTACGCTGACCTTAATATCCTCTGTTTCCTCAATATTTATATTGAGTAAACTGCATACAGCGCTTGCGGCAAGCCTTGCGCACAGTAAGTTATTTGTGCATAACGGAATTTGTAAAATTATCGTTCTTTCCATATTCATTCCTCTATCTGCACATATTTATCTACGTTAGATACAGTAATTAGTTTTTTAACATTTGGTTTTAAATTTTTCAGTATTACTTTTTTACCTTCGGGCGCAACCTTATTATTAATTGTTACCAGTGCGCCAAGAGCCGAGCTGTCGATAAAATCCAAATTCTTACAGTCGATAATAAAGTCAAGCTTATGCTCATCCGCTATTTCTATGCAATTCTTTTTGAATACTTCGGCGTTAGCGATATCAAGCTCGCCCCTCAAATCCATTTCAATATTACCGTCGCTTATTTTGTAAATCATAATAAACCACCTTTTTATATTTGTATTTAATTAAATAAAATTAACAGGGCTTGCCGTTTAAAGCTATGCTTATATGCTGCATAAACAAACTGCTTGTATCTATATCTTTAAGTATGCATAGCGTTCTGCTGCCGACACAGTCCTCAATTTCGTTAAAGTAATAATTGGCAAAATCTGCCGTCAAAAAATCAAAACCCGCAAAATCATAATAATTATGTTTTAAAAATCTGTTTATGTATCTGACAAGCCTTTGGTGCGGCGAAAATAGCGCAATATCTGCTCCACAGCAGTAATTTGCCTTAAATCCGCCCTCATGCGCAGTCCTTTTAACCGCACCTATTATTTTATTTGCCAAAACATAAACCCTTATGTCGTTTATCTCTTTGCCGCCGAGAAAATTTTGTGTTATTGCGTAGCCGCCTTCTATTTGCAAGGCGCTTTCTTCCAATTCCTTTTTACAACTGCATAAAAACACTTTTTTGCCGCCGTGCGAGAAAAGCTGCTTTGCAACAGCGGGAAAACTTTCCGCATAAAGCCCATACTCTTTGGCGGATATATAGGTACTTAGGCAAGGCACTTTATATTTTGCCGCAGCTAAATATGCGTCCGCCTTGTCGTTGCACTGCCTTGTAACTCCGCTGTTGTTAAAAACCCTTATGCCAAGCTGTTCAAGTATAAAAGCCAAATAATAATTTCTCGTCCTGTTAATTACAAAATCAGGTTTGCCATAGTTAAAGTAAAAGTTGCCCTCATTTATACCGTAAACGGTTTTGCTTTCAAGCAATATATCAATATCAAGCCCGTATTTATTGCCGCCAAGCTTAAACCTTTGAGCAAAATCCTTGTTTGCCTCATAGCCGCTGTCGGTATAAATCAAAAGCCCCCTTTTCATACCGCTTCGCCTATAATGTATTTAACAAAATGCTCGGCTACATCAATTCCGCTGCATAGCTGTATATTTTTAAAGTGAGCGTTAGAGTTTACTTCGCACAGCAGCGGACCGCCGCTTCCGATTAGCAAATCCACTCCGCAATAATCAAGCCCTATAATATCTGCGGCTTTTACCGCAACATCTATGTACTCATCAGGGGGGGTAATAGCCGTCATTTTTCCGCCTATGCTTATATTTGCGCGGAAGTCCTTATCGTTTTCCCTCAGCATTGACGCAATTACCTTTCCGCCCACTAAAAATATTCTTATGTCCTTTCCCTTGCTTTCTGAAATAAATTGCTGAAAAAGATATGGTTTATATTTAAGCTTTTTTACAAGGGAATTTACCTGCTGCCTGTCATTACAAAGATAAACCTGCTTTCCGAAAGAGCCGTATGCCTCTTTAATTATCATAGGATACCCTATTTCCTTTTCGGCAGTATCTAAAAATTTTTCGTTATAATAAGGCGAACCTTCAAAAACAAGCGGCATAGGCAATGTTTTAGGCATTTTTATATTATGCCCCGAAAGGTAATTATGTGTATAAATCTTGTTGTCGCAAATCTGTATAGCCTTTGAACTGTTATAAAGTCTATGCCCCGCCTTTTCAAGTACCTGTGCCAAAAGCACGTCTTTATCCCAAAATAATATAAAATCAGAACGGCTCAGCCCTTTTATGTCTATACTGCCGTCATTTTGTACAACGGGATAAATCTCTGCCGTACTTACAACCTCTACATCGCAACAATGCTTTAAAAACAAAGCCTTAAACCTGTCGGCAAGCTCTCTCATCTTGTTTATGTTTACATAACCGTTGCTTACAACGTAACCGGTTTTTGCCATCAGGTTCACCAAAATTCAGAAATTTTTATTATCAAAATATATTTTAACATATATTATGACTAAAATCAACCTTGATTTTTAATTTCATTTTATTTTTTGACAATACATTCAAGCGGGTTTACATCATCTTTTAATCCTTTAAATATAGATTGCCGCATTGCGCCGCTTTTTGTCTTTGCCATATATTCCACATTGCATACAATTTGCGGCTTTATATATATGCCCTCTTTACTAAAATTTTTATGCCTCGGCATAGTATTGTTAGCGGCAAATTCAAGCACCGCCTTATGAACAAATTTTTTGGGCGTATACACGGTTGCGGTATGAAAAAGTTCGTCCCCGTCATACTGACCGAGTAAAAGATATTTTATGCCGCCCTCTTCGTCCAAAGTAAAGCCGCATATAATAAAATCCTCATCCTCCATATTTTTTATTTTAAACCAATAATCAGAGCGTTTCCCCGCTTGATATTCGCTGTCAATATGCTTTGCGATAACGCCTTCAAGTTTCTTACTTTTTGCAAGCTCAAAATATTTTATTCCGCTTCCCCTTATATACCTTGTAAGTGTAAGCAAACCGTCCTCTTGTATATTTTCTTGAAGTATCTTCTTGCGCTTTAAAAGCGGCAGACGGGTAATGTCCTCATCTTTAATAAAAAGTATGTCAAAAGCCGCAAAGTGTACTATGATTTTTTTACTTCTTATAGCTATTTTAAAGGAATCGGTCAACAGACTTCTTTTCATAAGTGTTGCAAAATCTGGCACACCGTCTTTAAAAGCGACAAGCTCGCCGTCGATTATACACCTTTCTTTTGCGCATTTATGCATTTGCGATAATTCGGGATAAACACTCGTTACATCCTTAAACCTTTTGTTTATTAGCTGCGTTTTACCGTTTAAATAAGCAAGACACCTTGCGCCGTCAAACTTCACCTCGAAAATATAATCGTCGCTGTCAAAGGGGGCGCATCTGTTTAATTTCATAGGCACTATGTTTTTATCATAAAATGTTATCATTACGCTTTTTTCTTATCTTTTTGTTTTTTTGTATCGCTGATTTTTTGCTTTTTTTCGGAAATTGAAAGGCTTTGCTGTAATGCATCCATAAGGTTAATAACATTTTTATAGCCTTCCTTGTCTTTGGGCGTTACTATCTGTTTGCCGTTAATCTTTTGCTCTATGGCGCTATGCAGCTTTTCCCTGTACTCGTCTTTATACTGAGTAATGTCAAATTCTCCCGACATATTTTTTACTATTGCCTTTGCAAGCTCAAACTCTTTTTCGTCTACTTTTCTTTCTGCGTTGTTAAATTGATTTTGCTGCACCTCCTCGTAAAAATGCATTGTAGAAAGCACCATATCGCCCCGCCTAGAACGAAGCGACACAAGACAGTCCTTTGTTCCCAGCACCGTTTTGGCTATTCCTACCTTGCCTTCGTCCTCAAGCGTCTTGAGTAGCAGAGCAAATGCCCTTTCCGCCCCTGCGGCAGGCTGCACATAATACGCCTTTTCGTAATAAATGGGGTCAATTTCTTCAATATCGATAAATTTTTCTATCGTTACGGTTTTATCTTTTTTGGATTTTATTCTTTCAAAGTCGCTGTCCTCAAATATAACGTATTTTCCTTCTTCGTATTCAAAGCCCTTAACAATATCCTTTTGGGGAACATCCTCATCGCACTGCGGGCAGGTTTTGCGGTAAGAAATCCTGCTTTTATGCTTTCTGTGCAAAAGGTTAAAGCTTATATCGTTGGTTTTTATAATGTTTTGAAGCTTAACGGGTATATATACAAGCCCAAAGCTTATAGATGTTTTTATTGCCATAAAAATACCTCCCGCTATAATTTGCGCAAAAAAAGCGCATATAAACTTTATGCCGAAACTATTTTAAACAATAATAAGCACGCATAGGCAACTCTTACATAATTTTGATATTTTTATTAATAATAATAGTGAAATCAAAAGCACAGGAGAAATATAATGAATTTCAATTTCAGATTTAAACTGTTAGCGGGGCTTGTACTACTACTTATGGCATTTCTTATAATATCGGGAGGCGCAGGCGGCACGCAGTATGCTTTTTTTGCATCGGGAAAGCCTTGCGAAGACTGCAATAAGGCGCAGCAAAGTGATGACAGTATATTAACGGCGGACGGCGCTCCCGTTACATATACGGTACAAAGCGGCGACAGCTTATGGCGCATAGCCGTTAAATACGAAATTGGTCTGAGCGAGCTTGCAAAAGCAAATCCACAAATAAAAAACCTTAGCCTGATTTATCCCGGTCAGAAGCTGAATATTCCGCAGGGCGCTCCCCTTGCGGCTTTAGAACAAGAGGTAATAAGACTTGTCAATACAGAGCGCAGCAAAAACGGTTTAGGTCCTTTAACACATAATTGGCAGGTCGCAAGGGTGGCAAGGATAAAATCGCAGGATATGATAAGCAACAATTATTTTAACCACTATTCACCTGTTTACGGCTCACCCTTTAAAATGCTTGAAGATTTTGGTTTAAGGTTTTCTTCTGCGGCTGAAAACATCGCAAAAGGGCAGCGCACCGCACAGGAAGTTATGAACAGCTGGATGAATTCTGCCGGACACAGGGCTAATATATTAAGCAAAAATGTTACACAAATTGGCGTAGGTGCTGCAAAAGCGTCAAACGGCACACTTTGCTGGACGCAAATATTTATTAAACCCGCATAATCTAAAAATCTATATATATTCTTATACACTATTTTACAGCCGCATAACTTTATGTTTTGCGGCTGAGTTTAAAACGATTTCTTTCACACTCTATAATCCCGCTTTGTTTCAGCTTACTTATTTCGTTTGATAAATTACTTCTGTCCACAGAAAGATAATCGGCAAGCTCCTGACGGTTAAAAGGTATATCAAAATAATTTGATTTTTTATTTTTAGATACCGAATATAAATAAGACAATACCTTTTCCCTTACATTTTTTGCGGTAATATGGCGTATTTTTTGAGTAAGGCTGATATTCTTTGCAGCTATTATCTGCATAATATTGTTTATCAGCCGTGTATGATAAGAACAGGTATTTTGGCAGACAGAACACAGCTTAGTATATTTTATATAAAGCAAGCTGCAATCCTGCACCGAATAGACCTCAAAAGGCAACGGCTCGCCTGCGAGTGCAAAGCTTTCCGCAAACATTTCACCCCTGCCTATATTTGCCAAAATCTGTCTGTTGCCGTAAAAATCATAAGCGTACAAATGCAAATTCCCGCTTAATACAATTCCAAAGTTATAGATAATCTGCCCTTCGTTAAAGATAATTTGCTGTTTGGGGTGCGTTTTGACCTTGCACTTTAAGCATTTTAAAAGGTTATCCAAATCATTTTCCCCAATGCCGTCAAATAGCTTATGATTTAAAATTATATTATCCATAATATCCTTTTGTTGTAAATACAACAGATTTTTTATTTAAAGTAGATTATAATTATTATACAAAAAAAGTCAAGGAGAACATTATGATAAGAAAAATTATTCAGATAAACCAAGAAAAATGCAACGGCTGCGGCGCATGTATTGATGCTTGCCATGAAGGCGCTATAGGTATGGTAAACGGAAAAGCAAAGCTTTTAAGAGATGATTATTGCGACGGTTTGGGAGACTGCCTCCCTGCTTGCCCTACAAACGCCATAACTTTTACAGAAAGGGAAGCATTACCCTATGATGAAGAAGCCGTAATAAAAAGCAAAAACAAGTTTAACAAAAAAGGTGAAGAACTACCCTGCGGCTGCCCCGGCACAATGTCAAAATCTTTGAGGAGGCAGACAATAAGAGAAGAAGAAAACAACAGTACAGATACTTCAAGCAAACTCAGCCAATGGCCCGTGCAGATAAAGCTTGTGCCTGTAAATGCGCCGTATTTTAATGGCTGCAATCTAATGATTTCTGCAGATTGCGCAGCATACTCATACGGCAATTTTCACAACCGCTTTATGAAAAATAAAATTACTCTTATAGGCTGTCCAAAACTCGACAATATTGATTACACAGAAAAACTTGCAGCAATAATAAAAAATAACGACATAAAAAGCGTTACGGTA
>JAQVSX010000032.1 GCA_028700355.1 Clostridia bacterium | reverse complement strand
TACAAACGCCACAAATTGGAGCGAGGTCTGCGGAACGGCTTTTTATAAGGTTACTTGGAATTCAGATAAGGGCAGCGCCGTCGGCAGCGGCGAAAACGGAACGATTTATCAAGGAGATATAGAGCTTTCCGTATGCCCGCCCTTTGAGATATTCCCCGAAAACCTTTATTGCGAGGATATATCAAGCCAAAAGAGCATTATTCACGCAAAAGCCGTTCACACAGAAAAGATTGAAGAAATCTGGGGCGTAAGCGTAAAAGCCCAAAGCATAGATGTTTTTACACTTGACAGGGCGGCAAGCGACAACCTTTCCATGCGGCGAAAATCCCTTAAAGGCTATGCTACGGTTATAGAAAAGTACAGTCTGCCCGATAAAAAGCACCCCGAAGGCAGTTTGATAATAACGGCGGGGGGCAAACTGCTGCACATAGGCAAACTGCCCTATATAAACGCAGAAAAAAAACAAAGGGGCTATCCCTTTATAAAGCAAAGCTGCATAGCTATGGCTGATAATTTTTTCGGTACAAGCATTATAGAGCGTTGCATACCTGTTCAGAGGGCATATAACGCAGTAAAAAACAGAAAACACGAATTTTTAAACAGGATAGCGGCAGGAGTGCTTGCCGTTGAGGACGGCTCTACAGACACCGACACATTAGAGGAAGAAGGGCTTTCACCGGGAAAGGTCATCACATACAGGCAGGGCAGCGCACCGCCGCAACTGCTTAGTTCGGGCAATGTGCCTAACGATTTTACATACGAAGAGGATAGACTGCTAAACGAATTTAAACTGATAAGCGGCGTTTCCGATGTTATGAGAAGTTCTACAATGCCTACAAGCCTGACAAGCGGAATTGCGCTTTCTTTGCTGATAGAGCAGGACGACACAAGGCTTTCGGCAACGGCGGAGCATATAAAAAACGCCGTAAAGACCATAGGCAAGCACATTATAAGGCTTTACAAGCAGTTTGTAAAAGCGCCCCGTCTGATAATGGCGGCGGGGGAAAATAACCGCATAGAGCAGTACTATTTTGACAAAAAGAGCATAGGCAGCGACGATGTCGTTTTCAGCACCGAAAACGAGATATCGGAAAGTCCTGCGCAAAAAAAATCAATGATACTCGATATGATTAAAAACGGCTTGCTTACAGACGCAGAAGGCAGAATTTCCCAAAGAATGAAGGCACGCATAGCCGACCTTATGGGCTTTTCGGATTTTGAAAACGGGCAGGATTTGATTAATTTAAATATAAAAAGGGCGGCAAAGGAAAATCTGCTGCTTGCGGCGGGCGAAATAGCGCCGCTGGAAATAGACGACCACAGCCTGCACGCCGATGAGCATATAAAATATATGCTTTCGGGAGAATATGAAGAAATCAAAAGCGAAAACAAGCAGCAAAATTTTTTGCGGCACATAAGGCTGCATAAGCTGCTTGCCGAGCAGCAGAAAACTGAAAAGGAGGTAACCCAAATTGAATGAAAACCAAAAAACAGAGGGCAACGGCCAAGAAACAGATGAGCAAATAAACGACAGCACCGCTCAAAGCGAAACGGAAAACACCGCACAAAGCGAAAATGAAAACAATGCACAAAGCGAAACTGAAAACACCGCCAAAAACGGCGGCTTGGGTAAATTTTGCGACGCTGATTCTCTGCTTAGCGCATACAACGCTTTGCAAGCAAAGTTCACGCAAAAATGTCAAGAGCTTTCTAAGTTAAAAAGCGGTGGGGATTTGCCGCAGCAGTTAGACGAAGAGTTTATACAGCAGAAAATACTTACAAACAAGGACATCACCGACAGGGTGATAGGGCAGTATCTGCGGCAGCTAAGCGGTGGGCGTGCGCCCGTTACGATATCGGGTAGTTACGGTTTAGCGCCGTATATGCCGCCAAAAAAGCCCAAAACGCTTGCCGAAGCCGCTGTAATGGCTCAAAAGCTTATGGAAAATATTTAGAGATTCCCAATAACAATTGTAAAAATGATAAGGAGAAAATAAATTATGATAACTTTGGCAAACGCCGAAAATGCGTTAAAAACATTGTATCTTGATGTTATGAAAGAGCAGCTTAATACAAACATTAATCCGCTGCTTGCAAAAATCAGACAGTCCTCTGAAGATGTATGGGGAAAGGAAGTAAAAAAGGTTGCGCCGTTTGGTCTAAACGGCGGCGTGGGCGCAGGTACTGAAACGGGAGAGCTGCCCATATCGGGCGGCAACAAATACGCTCAGTTTACGCTTACTCTTAAAAACCTTTACGGCACAATAGAGATAAGCGACAAGGCTATAAGGGCATCTAAAACCAATGCCGGCGCATTTGTAAATTTATTAAATGCCGAAATGGAGGGACTGCTTAGGGCAAGCAAATATAATTTCGGCAGAATGTTATACGGCGACGGTACGGGTGTGCTTGCAACGGTAGAGAGCGTAAACGGGCAGGAGATTAAATTAAATTCTGTAAAAAAGGTTATGGAAGGCATGACGATAGACTTTTTGCAGGGAATGAGCGTTATATCTGGGGCAAGCCCCAACAGAATAAAAATAGTTGACAGGGCGGCAAAGACAATTGTCTGTGAGGATTATATATCCGGCGTTGCCGCTGATAATTTTATTACTGTGCAGGGCTCATTCGGCAACGAAATCAGCGGACTTGAAAGTATATTTACGGCGGGCGGCTATCTGTACGGTCTGCCCAAATCTCAATATAAATGGCTTAACGCATATACCAAAGACCAAATAGGCGAGCTTGACGACATAAAGCTGCAATCCGTCATAGACATTTTAGAGGAGGAAGCAGGCAGCAATGTAGACTATATAGTATGCTCGTCGGGGGTAAAAAGGGCATATCAGTCCTATCTCAATACATTTAAGAAAAATATAGATGTGCTTAACCTTGAAGGCGGCTATAAGGCTATATCCTATAACGGAATACCGCTGCTTTCCGATAAATTTGTAGAGGAAGGAACTATGTATCTGCTTAGTTCCAAAGATTTTACGCTGTATCAGCTTTGCGATTGGAGCTGGTTAGAGGGCGACGACGGCAAAATAATAAAGCAGGTGCCAAACAGACCGCTTTATAAAGCTACATTGGTTAAGTATGCAGATTTGCTTTGCGACAGGCCTTACGGGCAGGCAAAGCTTACGGGCATAACCGAAGCGGCTTAAATTTTTTTTCAGGGGGTTTAAGGCAAGTTATGCAAATAAAAATTCAAAACGATTTGTTTGACATTGCGGCAAGACTGAGGGAAATCGACAGCGGTTATTATGTAATTTTCGATACCGTAAAAAAGGTTTATCAGATACATAACTGTGCGCAGGCAAACGGCACATATTGCCTTACTCTGCCTTATGACTCTCTTGATGCGAGAGCGGTAGAATATGTAAAAAGCACGAGGCGGCAATACGCCGAAAATATTATAAGGCAGATAGAAACTCATAACCAAAATTTAGAAAACCAAAGCATAAAGCACGCCGCAGAAAATATATCGGGGAGGTTTTTATAATGAGTATAAAGATGAGAGAGGTTATAGAGCTTAGCTGCGTGTTATTGCAGCTTGAATATGCGCTGCTGCTGTTAAAAGAGCCTGAAAGCCTTGACGAAAAGCTAATAGAGCAGGCGCAAAAGGATGTAGAACAGGTGCTTTGCTGCGCAAATTATATCTGCGAGGAGATTGCCGCAGATTATATAAATTTAAAGGCGGTGCAGCATTTTGAAAGCGAGACGGGGCAGATAAGCTACTCGGCTTTTGAGCATATTCCGATAGATATTTATGCCGTAAAACAGGGCGGCAAAAATATACCCTTTAAACTGTACCCACAGCAACTTATGACTTTGGCAGGAGAATTAGAGGTGCTTTATACTTACAAGCCGCAAAAAAAAGAGATAGACGATTTTTTGGATTTTGACGCAAGGCTGAGCGCAAGGGCTGCGGCTTACGGGACGGCGGCGGAATACTCTCTTATGAAGGGGCTTTATGAAGAATCTGTAATATGGGACAAAAGGTATAAAGACAGCCTTTTTTCTGCGCTCAAAACAAAAAAAAGCATCAATATGCCAAAAAGGAGATGGGTGTAAATGTTTTACCGCAAGGCTATGCCTTATAAAAGGGTTACAAAAACAAGGACGCTGATTGCCGATTTTTCGGGCGGCATAAATGCCTTTGCCGACGAAAATCTGTTGCCCTTTAAATATTCGCCGCTTGCGTATAATTTTTACTGCAAAAACGGAGCGCTCACGCATTGCAAGGGCATAGACAGGCTTAATCTTGCGGGCGGTCAGATACAGCCACTTAGCGCAGACATTATAAAGCTGTATTTTTACAGGCGCTATGACCCGCAGCTTGGCGAAAGCTGCGATAAATTGCTGGCTTACTGCGCCGACAAAAATATGTACTATATAGACATTGACGGGGGCGGAGAGTTTACGCAGCTTTTGGGGGTGCAGTTTGAAAAAGCGCCGTCAGGCATAAATTACCGTTTAAACGGCGAAGACGTTATAATACTGTGTTCTGAAAGGGACTGTATGACTGTATGGAACGGCAGCAGCCCCCCTTACAGAGTGGAATCCGCCCCCTTTATAAGCTCTATGTGCGTGCATTATGAAAGGCTTTTTGCCACGGTAGACGGCGAAAAGGCATCTGTATGGTTTTCAGACGACCTTGACCCTACAAATTGGGATATTTCATTGGAGGGCGGCGGCTATATAGAGATACTCGGAGAAAAAGGCTCTCTGCTTAAAGTGATAAAATTCCTTGACTATGTGTATATATTCCGCAGTTACGGCATTTCACGGGTTACGGCATACGGCGAGCAGACGGATTTTTCGGTGATTACTCTTTACACCTCTTCGGGCAGAATATACCCCGATACCGTAAGCGTTTGCGGCGACAGAATAATTTTTTTGGCGCAGGACGGCATTTACAGCTTTGACGGGCTTAAAACGGCAAAAATACTAAGCGGAATTTTTCCACTGCTTAGAAGTCAGGACAATTCAAACGCCGTTTCGGCATATTATAACGGCTGTTATTACCTTGCCTGCCGAATAGATTTTGAAGAAGATGAGAGCGGGCAAAATAACGCCCTTATAGAATATGACATAAGCAGCGGCAGCTGCGCCGTAATAAAATGCGGCGATATAAGCTCTTTAACGGTAATTGCGGCAGAGTCCTTTAACGCTCTTGCCGTCGCCGTAAGGGGCGAAAACGCCGACAAGGTTGCCACAATATGCAGTGATAATGCTTTATTTGGCGAGCCTTTAAAAAAATGTTGGAAAACGCCGTGGACGGATTTAGGCTGCCCCGATAAGTTTAAGGTTATAAGGGAAATTAGCGTATGCTCTGACGGAGAAATTTCCGCAGAAATTTATACAGAAGACTTTTGCCGCAATCTTTATTTTAAGGGTGGACAATGCTTTGTCAAGGTCAATTTAAGGTGCAAAAAATTTAAGCTGCATTTTTACAGCGAGACGGCAAAGGCTCGCATAATACGGCCGCTGATATGCGCCGATATAATATAGGGGCAAAGCAAATGAGTTACAATATGCTGCTAAGCAAAATTGAGGACTTAAACAGAATGGTATCGGGTATGCGGCAGGGCGAAAAGGGCGGCACAATTGCCTGCGACGCATTTACAGAAAAAACCTTTACGGCAGAGCTTGAATTTACGCCGCTGCAATTTGTCATTAATTCCGGCGGAGCTCTGTGCGTAGATTTAATATTCAGCCTTAAAAGCGCAAGCAACTTTAATATTACTATAAAGATATACCTTAGCGGAGCGCAGTTTGACATTAAAAGCTATCCTGTTGAGGGCGGAACGCTTACACTGCACCATAACTGTTTTTCTGCGTATGCGGAAAAGGGGCAGTATGTTTTGGGCGTAAGTATTTCTGCGGACGGCGGCGGCGAAAAGCAGATTGTAAACTGTCAGGCAAAATTGCAGGGCGATGTCGGCTATGTAAGCGGCAAATTCAAGCTGGTTGCATTTGAAGACACATATTTGAAATTCGCTTACAGCGACAGCGATTATATCTATCAAAAAGCGATAAGCGGAGAAGAAATGTTTCTTATGCGGAGGGTAAAAAACAGGGGGGATTTTACTTATGGCACGCTTATGCACTTTCAGCAGGGCAATTACGATACCGTTTTTGCCTGCTGCGACGAGGGCAAACTTTATATAACGATTTTGCCCTATCATTCCGACATTGTGGGCGGCACAACGCTGATTGCCGAAAATGTAACCTGCGTAACCTCTGCAAAGAGCTTTAACCCTAACGGCTGTGCTGTTTATTATTTAAGTGGCGGCTATGTTTATTTTATGCTGTTGCAAAAAGACGATGTGTCGGGGGAGATTATTGTCAGCTTAAATATAAAGCTTGAATACTGTCCGCTCGCTACGGCGGTTACGGCTGTAAGCGGAATGGGGGGCGGCTGGGGCTATATACTAAGCGAAAAGCCCCGCAAAAATACCCTTAAACTCTTTGACGGCAATTTTTTTCAAAGCGGAAATGAAACGGCAAGCGCACAGATAGCGGCGCAGATTGAGGATTTGACATGAATATAAAAATACATAACTATGCCGAAATAATCAGCGGCGGCAAGATTAGGCGGTATTACAATCAGATGCTTGGCGGCTTAAACGGCAGGTTTTTAAGCGGTGAAGATTTAACCGCCTATATAGCTTTCGGCAGCGGCAATCATCAGAGTTTAAACGGCGTTTCTGCGCTTGATGAGCCGCTGGGCGTTATAAAAGGAGAGCTTTGCGCCAAAAACCTTGACGTGCAAAAAGGCGTTATATTCATAAAAAAAATGATTGAGCTTGGCAGCGAATATGACGGCAGCAGTATTAAAGAAATTGCATTTACGCCGAACGCAAGCGGCAGCGGCATAATAAATTATATTGTATGCGACGAGCAAAAACAAGCGGGCGAAAGCCTTATAATAGCGGCGGCGCTTTTTATTACATATTCATTTTCAGGCGGCGGAGTTATCTGCGGCGGCGAAAATGCCCTTTTCTAGCTACTGCTCGGCATAAAAGATTTTTTTAAAATGATAGTCAGCGCGGTACTTTCTGACGGCGA
>JAQVSX010000031.1 GCA_028700355.1 Clostridia bacterium | reverse complement strand
TGGCTGATATAGTACCTGTCGGTGCAGACCAGAAACAGCATCTTGAAATTACAAGGGATATTGCAGAAAGGTTTAACGCAAGGTACAGCCCTACATTTACCGTTCCGCAGCCTTACATAAGCAAAAGCGGAGGCAAAATAATGAGCCTTGCAAACCCCCTTGTTAAAATGAGCAAGTCAGACGAAAACATAAACGCTTATATTTCACTTGACGACGATGCCGATACAATAGTAAGAAAATTCAGACGCAGCGTAACAGACAGCGACAGCGAAATTAAGGCATCTAAGGGCAAGGCGGGCATAACAAATTTACTGACAATATATTGTAGCTTTACGGGCAAAAGCATACAGCAGGCTGAAAAAGAGTTTGAAGGCAAAAATTACGGAGAATTTAAAAGCGCCGTTGCCCAAAGCGTTATAGAAAAGATTATTCCCATACAAAAAAAGAAAAAAGAAATTTTGAGCGATAAGCAGTATATAGAGCAAATATTAGAAAAAGGAAAAAAACAGGCTGCTGAAATAGCATACAGGACTTTGCAAAAGGTTTATAAAAAGATAGGATTTTACAGTTAGATGTTTGGTTACGTTACTCCCGACAAGCCTTATTTATATATAAAGGATTTTACGCTTTACAAAAGTGTCTACTGCGGAATATGCAAAAGCTTAAAACAGTACGGAACGCTGCCGCGTATTACTACAAATTACGACAGCGTATTTTTATCTATTTTACTGCATAACTATCTTAATATAGACTACAATATAAAAAGACAAAATTGCATACTTCACCCCTTAAAAAAGAGAAATATAGCCCAGACAGACGAGCTGTCTAAGCTGATAGTATCAATAAGCGTAATGCTTGTATACCATAAATTTACAGACGATATTATAGACGGTGAAGGCTTTTTCAAAAGGCTTTTAAGGTTTTTCACGGTAAAGCGTGCCTATAAAAAGGCAAAAAAGCTTTTGCCTGCGGCAGATAAGGTAATCACCGAGGAATATAACAGGCTGCGCGCATTTGAAAAAGAAAATTGCAGCAGTATTGACATGGTTTCGGACTGCTTTGCTATGATGATGCAAAAGCTTTGCCCGTTGCTGCTTAAAGAGACGGATTCCGAAATGGAAAGGCTGTTTTACAGCATAGGGAAATGGGTATATTTAATAGATGCCCTTGATGATTTAGAAAAGGACAAAAAAAACGGCAATTACAATCCGCTTATTGCCGCATACGGTAGCTTTGACGATTTAGCGGAATTTAAGACAAAAATCAAGACCGATTTACAGTTTACATTTAACTGTATTTTTAATACAATAGAAGAGAGTTTTAACAACATAAAATTTAATTTTAATACAGATATAATCAGAAATGTTTTATTCGGCGGACTGAAAACCCGCACAAATTTACTTATGGAGAACATTAAATGTACAAAGATCCGTATTTAGTACTGCAAACTTACAAAGATGCGTCGGAATCTGAAATAGATTCCGCATATCAGAGGCTTAAAACAAAATACTCCGAAGAACGCTTTTTGCCGGGCGAAGAAGGAGCTGCCGCAGCAAGAAATCTTACAGAGCTTGAACAGGCATACAGAGAAGCCAAGCAAAAATTTGAGTACACAAAATCAAAAACAAATTACGGAAGTTCGCTCGGAGCGATAGAAGAGCTTATAAAGGCAAACAAGACAGAACAGGCGCAGCAAAGCCTTGACGAAATTATGGAAAGGGATGCCGAATGGCATTATTTGCAATCCATAGTTTTTTATAAAAAGAGTTGGTTTAACGAGAGCAAGAACCAGCTTGATATGGCTGTCGCTATGGAGCCTTTAAACAATAAGTATAAAGACGCTTTAAACCGCCTTAATACCTATATGAGCGGGGGAGCAAAAAAGGAACATAGCAATAATCAGGAAAACAAGTATTATCAAAAAGCCGACGATGCTAACCGCAGTCAATTTGACGAAAGCAGAAATCAATACGGTTATCAGAACAGGCAGATGGGTGCCTGCGGCGGTCCTGAAAACTGCTGTATGCAGATGATATGTGCCGATTGCTGCTGCGAATGTATGGGCGGCGATTTAATTTTGTGTTGCTAAAACCTTTTAAAAGCTGAAAGATAATTATGAAACGATCCAAAATAATAGCCTTATGCGGAATATCAGCCGCGCTCGGCTCAATTTGCTTAGTATTTATAAGAATTGTCCCTACAGGCAAGCTCGCCTTGTTTGCGTTGTCATCGACGGCGCTTATGATACCTCTTTCAAAAAAACAATATGGCTTTGCATTTTTAACTATGCTTGCAACTGCGTTTATAGCGTATATTACGGGCGGGCTTTTGATATTTTTGCCTTATATTTTAGGCTTTGGAATTCATCCCATAATAAATGCGCTGCTAAGTAAATATAACGCAAAATTCAGCTCAATAATAAAATTAATATGCAAGCTTATTTATTTTATTATTGTGCTTTATATATTGTTTACGCTCGCATATCTGGCAAAGCTGTTTCAGGTAGAAATAGAATTTTATATACTTGCCCTGCTGGCAGCGCCTATATTTATTGTTTACGATTATGTTATGATAGCCCTTCAAAAAAGGGTAGATTATTTAATAGACAGGTATATAAAATTTTAAAGCACAGGTTAAAAGCCGTATTGCCGTTTTGCAATAAGGCTTAAATAGTATAAACTAACCTATTATGCTATTGTCGGCGCGGCTGCGTTTGTAAACCTTCTTTGATTAAAGCACGGCGCAAGCGACGCTGCAAAAGCTAAGGCAAGTAATACCATAAGGCAGCTTATGTTATTGTCGCAGCAAAGGCAAAGCAGCAGTATAAGTATTGCGAGTATAATGCAGGAACAGCTGTTAAACATATTTTAATACCACCCTATTTGACAATAAAACATTATATAATACAATATGCGGCATATATTTCAAATGTGCATATATTGACATTTTTTAATATATTATTATATAATGTTTGTATAGTATCAGTATAGGGGTGAGTATATGTTTTGCAAAGAAGACAGCATATTGCTTCTTGACAAAAGGACACAAACGCTGGTAGAAAGTTACATACCCGATAAAGAAACATTGGATGAGTTAAGGGAATTTTTCTATTTGTTTTCTGACAGCACAAGGTTAAAAATGCTTTCGGCTCTGTCAATTTCTTCAATGTGCGTCAGCGACCTCGCAAAAATATTAAGCCTTAACCAGACCACTGTATCACATCAGCTCAGGCTGCTTAAAAATGCGGGAGCGGTAAAGAGCCGCAGACATGGCAAGGTTATATTTTATTCAATAAAAAACCCCAAAATAAACGATGTGATGATGTGGGGGATAGAATATTTAGGTTATTAAAAAAAATAAATAGAGGTACTTTTATGAAAAAATTAGAGAGATATTTTTTAGGTGTATTGTTTATAGTCGTAGGTGTTTTGTTGGCATTAAAAATAGCCGATGTAATAACCTTTAATTTATGGAACATATTAATCCCTGCCGTAGCTTTGGTAATAGGTTTATGGTTAGTGGTAAAAGACTATAAAAATATTACAGGTTATTTACTTATTCTGATAGCGGCAGCGGTTTTTATTAGATATACGCTACGCATAGACTTTGACTTAAAGTACATAATTGCTGCGGCATTAATAATTGTCGGCGTTGTAATTATGTTATTTTCATTTAGTTCAAGCAGAGAGCTTAAAGACGGAACAAGTCATATTGTAATTTTCGGGGGAAAGGAAGACAGAATTACAGACCCGAATTTCAAAGGCTGCACCACTTTTTGTATGTTCGGCGGACACGATATAGATTTGCGCAGTGTTACCGTAAATAACGATATTATTTTGCAATCTACGGTATTATTCGGAGGCATAACAATAATTTTGCCCGAAAACGTAAATATAAGAATAAACAGTATGCCTATATTCGGTGGCATTGAGAACAAAACCACAAATACCGACAACAACGCATTTACGGTAAGTATAAAAGCATTGACAATATTCGGCGGAATAGAAATAAAAAATTAAAATAAATTAATAAGTTCTAAAAATTTTCAGACAAGTAAAAGCTCCTATAATTCTACCAAAGTATAGGAGTTTCTGCTATTTGCCAAAATACTCGGCAATATTTTTTGCAAGTCCGCCGCTTATGCCCTCTACCTTTGTAAGAGCGTTTATATCGGCGTTTTTTATGTTTTCTACGCTGCCGAATGTTTTTATAAGAGCCTTTCTCTTTTTTTCGCCTATGCCCTTAATATTGTCAAGTTCGCTTGCGATATGCTTTTCTCTCAATTTTTTATGGTAAGACAGCGCAAATCTATGCGCCTCGTCCCTTATTCTCTGCACCAGCCTTAATGCAAGGGAAGACGGGGGAAGTATAAATGGCATATTATTGTTTAACTTAAAAATTTCTTCATTTCTCTTTGCGATTGATATTATTTCTACATCTATATCTAACTTATCAAGTATTTTGGCGGCGCTGCTAAGCTGCCCCTTTCCGCCGTCAATTATTACAAGGTCAGGGAGTACGGAAAAGCTTTCGTCAAAAACGGCGCCGTCTGTATATCTGTTAAAACGCCTTCTTATCACCTCTTGCATAGAGCCGAAATCGTCATTGCCTTCAAGCACTATTTTAAACCTGCGGTATAATGATGCATTTTTTTCGCCGTCGGTAAATACCGCCATAGATGCGGTTTTGTCCGTTCCGCTGATATGCGAAATATCGTAACACTCTATCTTGCGGGGCAGTTTTTTTAATTTAAGCATTTGCGAAAGCTGCTTTACAGCGCCTTCGGTCAGTTCGCTTTTATATTTTATGTCTTCAATATATTTATAAAGGTATTCCTTTGCGTTTTCAGCCGCCATATCGGCAAGCTTTTTCTTGTTTCCCTTTTTGGCATGCAATACTTTAATTTTAAAATCAAACTTTTTGCTGAGGTAAAATTCCAAAGCCTCATTGCCTATATCGCTGCCGATTATAATTTCTTTTGGCGGCGCATTATGTGAGTAATATTGCGCAATAAAAGAAGACAATGTTTCGTCGGCAAACAATGCTCCGCTTTGCAGGGCAAAATTCTTTGCGCCTACAATATTGCCTTCCCTGATAACGAGCAGGGAAATAACGCCGTATTTTCCGTCGCTGAAATAGGCAACCGCATCTGCGGCTATACTGCGGGGCAGGGCTGCAACCCTTTTTATTTTAAGCTTTTTAATCATAGCAATGCGGTCTCTTACCGCCGCCGCCGCCTCATACTGCTGACTATCGGAAAGCTTTTGCATTTGATTAAATAAAATCTCGTTTATTTCGTCGTCATTGCCCTTTAAAAAATTACAGGCTGACAAGACAAGCTTTTTATATTCCTTTTCGGTAATTTCACCCTTGCAAGGCGCAACGCATTTTCCGATATGATAATTGAGGCAGGGTCTGTGATTTTTGCTCTTTTTTGCAATATTTAGCTTGCAGGATTTTAGCATAAAAGCGTCGCCGATAATTTCCAAAAGTTCGCTTGCCCTTATGCCCCCCATAAAAGGGCCGAAGTATTTGCAGCCGTCCTTTTTTAACCGCCTTGTAATTTTAAATACGGGGTACTGCTTTCTTAAATCGATGCAGATATAGGGGAAACGCTTATCGTCTTTAAGCAAAATATTATATGGCGGTTTATGTTTTTTAATAAGATTAGCCTCTAAGGCTATCGCGTCTGCTTCGTTATGGGTGATAATATAGTTAAAATCGGCAATTTTGGTTACCATAGCTAAGGTTTTATCGTTAAAACTTCGCTTGGAATGAAAATACTGCCGTACCCTGTTTTTTAAGGATTTAGCCTTGCCGATATAGATAATGCATTTATTTTCGTCAAGCATAATATAAACGCCGCTTTCGTCGGGCAGGTTTTTCAGCTTTTTTTCGATAACGCTCATGGCTATATTATAAACAAAAACCTCTATATTGTAAACAAACAGAGGCTTATAAGAAATTTAATACTTTTATTTTTTAGGCATTATTAATTTTTTTACTATAAAAAATATTCAAGCAGCAGTTTTATCCCTATAATAATTAACAATATACCGCCTGTTATTACGGCTTTTTTCTTTAACAGCAAACCGAACCTTTTGCCTATATATACTCCCGCAAGGCATATTAAAAAGGTTACCGACGCAATTACAGAAGAAGAAGACCATATTTTTACATTTAAAGCGGCAAAGCCCATACCTATTGCCAGAGCGTCAATGCTCGTTGCGATTCCCTGCATATTAAGCTCTTTAAATGTAAGGATTTTAACGCATTCCATATCGTCCTTATCTTTTATCGCTTCAATTATCATTTTTGTTCCTATAACCGCAAGTATAATAAAGGCGATAATATTTCCTATTTCGGAAACATACGGGCTTACCGTACTTGCCAAAAAATAGCCGCCTATTGTCATAGCCCCCTGATATAATCCGAAAGTAAACGCAATAAAAAAAGCCTGTCTGCCGGGCAGTTTAGAATTGCATAAACCGTCCGTTACCGAAACGGCAAAAGCGTCCATAGACAGACCGATAGCAATCATAAGCAGTGTAAAATTTTCGTATGTCATAACATCTCCCTAAAACGCTTTTTATTACGCAATATTATTATATATTTCAGTCAGATATAAATAATAACAAATATCATTAAATTAGTCAAAAAAAAGCGGACGGTGATTTAAGCTAAATAACAAAACCGCAGTATTACTCATAGTATGTATTATACTGTTTTTTACAAAAATGTAAGGAGAATACTGCCAATGAATAATAAAGATTTTAATGACGATTATTTTATAAATATGCTGATTGATATAAGCAAAGATGATACGCAAAACAGTTGCCCAAACGTTTGTCAAAACGAGATTACATACAAAGATAACATTGCCCTCGCAGATACATCAGAAAAAAGCAGCGAAGCGGCTTTTTTATCGGCTCAGCCAATAAGACCTATGCCGCGCCGCTCTGTGCGTCCCATACCTTCACCGCCCCGTCCGCCCGTGCGCCCCGTTCCGCCGCCTTCACCGCCTCGCCCGCCCGTGCGCCCCGTTCCGCCCCGTCAGCCGCTGCCCCGTCCGCCCCGCCCCATAATGCCCATACCTATA
>JAQVSX010000030.1 GCA_028700355.1 Clostridia bacterium | reverse complement strand
TTTCTTGACAGTGCTTATTGAAAAATATGCCGAAGACAAAGATATAGTAACAGTATCAACTGACAGTGGCATAATTGACGAGGCGGCTGTAACGGCGATATCTAAAAAGAAAAAAATAAAGCTAAGCTATAATTTAGATAAGCAAACTTTCAGCGGCGTTATTCTTAAATCAAGCAATTATGATAAAAAGCTGACAATAAACCAATTGTTAGAGCAGATAAAAGAAAAATATATTACACAAATAACAGATATACTCTTTGACAGGGGCAGCGCATGAACAATGACAGCGTGCTATTTGCGTATAGCAGGACTAAATTTCATGAAAGCAAATTAATAGGGGCTGAAAAGCTTAACCGCATATTCAGCGCAAGAAGCTGTGAAGACGCTTTAAAGGTGCTGTATGAAACAATCTATTCGGAAAATGCCGCAATAACAGATTGCAGCAAGTTTGCGCTGCTCACAAATGGTGAGCAAAATAAGCTTATAAGCTTTTTTAGCGAAGTCTGCCCCGATATAAATGTTAAGGCTTGTTTTTTAAAACAATTCGATTATCATAACGCAAAGGTTTTTGTAAAAGCAAAATATTCACGCTCTGAGGGCTTTGACAATCTGGCAAAGGCATACGGCTTAATAGACATAAAAGAGTTAAAAGAAAGCATAAAAAATGAAAATTACTCTAACTTGCCTATACTTATGGGAAAGGCGCTTAGCGCCATAGACATTAATTATGCGAATTACGGCATCAATCCAAGAATGTTGGAGATAGAGCTTGACAAAGCATTGTATGCTGAAATAGCAACCTGTGCAGCTAAAACAAGGTTTAAATTTGTTAAGCATTATTTTATATTAAAAACCGATATAGAAAATCTGTTAACGACGGTTAAATGTAAAATATTAGGGCTAAAAACGGCGCATTTGGGAGAACAATTTTTAAGCGGGGGCAGCATAGAGCTTAAAGAGTATGCTTCAAGTATGAATGCGAATGTTGCAAATGCGGCAGAGCCATTTAAAAACACAGGTATTTACGAACTTGCGCTTAACGGTTTTAAAAATTATAACAATGATGGCATAACTTATTTTGAAAGGGAGGCGGACAAAATACTTACAAATTATTTCTACCAAATGAGAGGAGAGATAGAAACCGTTTACCCCCTTTTAAATTATTACTTAAAAAAGCAAGCCGAAATAAAAAATATAAATTTTATTTTTTCTGCAAGACTTGGCGGCGCAGATAATGAAGAAATAATAAACAGGGTAACAATTTTATGACAAAATATGACAGTATTGCGGTAATAGGCAAAAGCCACGATATTTTAGGTTTTAAAGCGGCGGGGCTTAATGTTTTTGCTGTCAGCGAAGGCAAAGAAGCAAGGTCAACGCTTATGCGTATTGCCGACAGGGGCTTTGCCGTAATATTTATTACCGAAGATATAGCAGACGAATTAAAAGAGACGCTTCAAAGATATAAGACAAAAACATACCCGGCGATTATTCCAATTCCTACCGCAAAAGGCTCAAGCGGCGTAGGTATAAAGGGCATAATGCAGGATGCCGATAAGGTGATTGGCGCAGACATATTATTCAGGCAATGAAAGGAGAAAAATAAACATTATGAGCGGTAAAATAGTAAGAGTAGCAGGTCCGCTGATTGTGGCTGAGGGAATGTCAGACTCTAAGATGTATGATGTAGTAAGGGTAGGCAAAGAAAAGCTAATCGGCGAAATAATAGAACTTAGGGGTGACAGGGCTTCAATTCAGGTCTATGAAGAGACAAGCGGTTTAGGCCCGGGCGACGTAGTTGTTTCTTCAGGTTCTCCCTTATCGGTAGAGCTTGCGCCCGGTTTGATAGAGAGTATATTTGACGGCATACAAAGACCGCTCACGCTTTTAAAAGAAAAATCCGGCGACAGAATACAAAGAGGCATAGAGGCTTCGCCGCTTGACCGCCATAAAAAATGGGAATTTGTTCCCAAAGTAAAAAAGGGCGATAAGGTAATTGCAGGCGATGTAATAGGCACAGTTCAAGAAACAGAGGTTATTGAGCATAAAATACTTGTGCCTTACAATATAGCGGGTACTGTAAAAAATATAAGCGGCGGCGAGTTTACTATAGAGCAGACGGTATGCGTGATTGACAGCGGCGGCAAAGAGATAAATCTTTCTATGTTGCAAAAATGGCCTGTACGCAGAGGCAGACCTTACAAAAGCAAAATAACCCCCTCAATGCCGATGTCTACGGGGCAAAGGGTTATAGATACGATGTTTCCCATAGCAAGGGGAGGCGTTGCCGCCGTACCCGGACCTTTCGGCAGCGGAAAGACGGTTGTTCAGCATCAGCTTGCAAAATGGGCAGAAGCCGATTTGATTGTATATGTAGGCTGCGGAGAGCGTGGCAACGAAATGACCGACGTTTTAACGGAATTTCCCAAGCTTAAAGATACAAAAACAGGTTTTTCCTTAATGAAAAGGACTGTGCTGATTGCAAACACATCGGATATGCCCGTTGCGGCAAGAGAAGCATCTATATATACGGGAATTACAATTGCCGAATATTATCGGGATATGGGGCTTAATGTCGCCATTATGGCAGACAGTACTTCACGCTGGGCAGAGGCTTTAAGGGAAATGAGCGGACGGCTTGAGGAAATGCCGGGAGAAGAAGGCTATCCGGCTTACCTTTCGTCAAGGCTTGCAGAGTTTTACGAGAGGGCGGGCATAGTCAATGTAATAGGCAGCGGCGATATAACGGGTTCCGTTACCGCAATAGGAGCGGTTTCTCCCGCCGGCGGAGATTTGAGCGAACCTGTATCTCAGGCAACTTTGCGAATAGTAAAGGTATTTTGGGGGCTTTCGGCTCAGCTTGCTTATAAAAGGCATTTTCCCGCAATTGACTGGATGATAAGCTATTCGCTTTACAGCGACAGGCTTGCTAAGTGGTACTCAAAAAATGTAGATAAAGATTTTAACACATTAAGGAGCAAGGCGGTTGCGCTTTTGCAGGAAGAAGCCGAAATTGAAGAGATAGTAAGGCTGGTAGGTATAGATTCTATATCGGTTCAGGACAGGCTTGTGCTTGAAACAGCAAAATCGATAAGGGAAGACTATCTGCACCAGAACGCTTTTCACGAGATAGATACTTACAGCTCATTAAAAAAGCAATATTTAATGCTGAACCTTATTTTAGAATTTTACAAGCTTGGCAAAGATGCGCTAAACAACAATGCCGAACTTTCAGAGCTGTTAAACCTAAAAGTCATGGAAAGAATCAGCAGAAGCAAATATATACCCGAAAGCAATATTTCCGAATTTGACGATATATTAAATGATTTAAGAAGTCAAATGGAACAGTTGCAGCAGATAAAGGAGGATTTTAATGCTTAAAGAATACCGTTCAATTAAGGAAATTGTAGGGCCGATTATGCTTGTTTCCGGCGTGAGCGGCGTAACATATAACGAGCTTGTAGAAATCCGACAGGAAAACGGAGAGATAAGGGCAGGTAAGGTTTTGGAAGTAGACGGAGATAATGCGCTTGTTCAGCTTTTTGAAGGTGCGCAGGGGCTTAAAATTGCTACCGCCACCGCAAAATTTTTAGGCAAAGGCATAGAGCTTGGCGTTTCTCCCGATATGCTTGGCAGAATATTTGACGGTATGGGAAAACCGAAAGACGGCGGCGAGCCTATTATTCCCGAAAAAAGTCTTGACATAAACGGACAGCCCATAAACCCCGTTGCAAGGGATTACCCCAACGAATTTATTCAGACGGGTATATCTGCGATAGACGGCCTCAATACATTGGTCAGGGGGCAAAAACTTCCTGTATTTTCAATGAGCGGTTTGCCCCATGCGGAGCTTGCCTCTCAGATAGCAAGGCAGGCAACAGTAAAAAGCTCTGACAGCAAATTTGCCGTTGTGTTTGCCGCAATAGGAATAACCTTTGAAGAAGCAGAATTTTTTGTTCAGGACTTTAAAAGGACAGGCGCAATAGAACGTGCCGTCGTATTTACCAACCTTGCAAACGACCCTGCTATAGAGCGTATCGCAACGCCCCGTATGGCGCTTACCTGCGCAGAATACCTTGCTTTCGAGCTTGATATGCATGTTCTGGTAATTATAACCGACATAACAAATTATGCCGAAGCGTTAAGGGAAGTTTCTGCCGCAAGAAAGGAAGTTCCGGGCAGAAGGGGCTATCCCGGTTATCTTTATACAGACCTTGCCTCAATATATGAAAGAGCGGGCAGAATAAGGGGCAAAAAAGGCTCTATCACGCAGATACCCATACTTACAATGCCCGAGGACGATAAAACCCACCCCATACCCGACCTTACAGGCTATATTACAGAAGGGCAGATAATGCTATCCCGTGATTTATACAAAAAGGGAATCAATCCCCCGATAGATGTTTTGCCGTCGCTGTCCCGTTTAAAGGATAAAGGTATAGGAAAGGGCAAAACCCGTGAAGACCATGCCGATACGATGAATCAGCTTTTTTCCGCTTACGCAAGGGGAAAAGAGGCAAAGGAGCTTGCCGCAATTTTAGGCGAAGCGGCTCTTTCGGAAACAGACAGGCAGTTTGCGGCATTTGCTTTGGAATTTGAAAGCCGCTATCTCAATCAGGGTTTTAATGTCAACAGAGATATAGAAGAAACTTTGGAAATCGGCTGGGATGTGCTTGCAACGATACCCAAAGCCGAACTTAAAAGAATTAAAGAAGAATATATAGAAAAATATCTTCCCAAAAAGGTTAGCAAATAATGGCGGTAAAGATAAACCCTACAAGAATGGAATTAAAGCGTGTCAGGGAAAGGCTTAAAACGGCTGTCAGGGGACACAAGCTTTTAAAGGATAAATCCGAAGAAATGATAAGGCAGTTTACCATTCTTATCAGAAAAAACAAAAAACTTCGGGAAGAAATCGAAAGCGAACTTTCCGCCGCACTAAAAAGCTTTATGCTTGCAGGCAGCCTTACAGACAGTAAAACGCTTGAACAGGCGATATCGCTGCCTGCAGTAAAATACGAGATTATCGGCGGCAAAAAAAGTATTATGAATGTTATGGTCCCTAAAATCGAAGTAATAAAAACGGGGGATGAAAACATTTTTCCTTACAGCTTTGCGGGCATTACGGGAGAATTAAATACATCGGTGCAGTCAATAACAAATCTTCTGCCAAAATTAATAGAACTTGCCGAAGTGGAAAAATCCTGCAATATGCTTGCAGACGAAATTCAAAAAAACAAACGCCGTGTAAATGCGCTTGAATATTTTATGATTCCGCAAATGGAAGAGACAATAAAATATATTGTAATGAAGCTTGACGAAAACGACAGGGCAAATTTAATCCGTCTTATGAAGGTTAAAGAGCTTATAGAAAAAAGGGAAAGCAGGGGCAGAAGCTAAAAAATGTTAGCTTTGCCGCATTGACAAAGGCATAATATTATAGTAAAATAATTGCTGTGATTGCGCCGGGAAAACTGTTAGAAAGAGAATTTTATTTAAGAGATACATTGACGGTAGCTAAAGAGCTTTTAGGCTGCCGTTTAACTGTGTTAAACAGCAAAGTCAGCTTAAAGAGTTTTAGCGGAAACGAGGTTTGTTTAAATTTCCAAGATATATATGCTTGCGGTATTATATGCGAAACGGAAGGCTATTTAGGTTTAAGCGACAAGGCTTGCCACTCTTACAAGGCAAACAAAAATGGGCGCACAAATATTATGTACGGCAAGGGCGGCTTTGCGTATATTTACCTTGTTTACGGCTTGCACAACTGTTTTAATGTTGTAACGCAGGGCGAAGGCATTCCCGAAGCGGTACTTATAAGGGCTTTGCAGCCCGAAGACGGGCAGACAGATATAAGAAAGTTTAGCGGACCGGGCAAGCTGTGCAAATCTGCGGGCATAACAAGAGCAGATTACGGCGCAGACTTATGCGCCGAAAGCGAAACCAAAATAATAATAACAAAGCCCGAAAATTATTTTTCGCCGCAAATTACCGCCGCAAAGAGAATAGGCGTTGATTACAGCGGAGAAGCCGCAGATTATTTATACCGCTTTTATATAACAGACAGTAAAAGCGTATCAAAAAAATAAAGAAGACATAGTAAAAGCTGTAAAAGCTTGCAAAACATAATAATACTATCGGGGTATAGCGCAGATGGTAGCGCGCATGGTTCGGGACCATGAGGCCGCCGGTTCAAATCCGGCTACTCCGACCAAATTCAGATAATTCCGCTATCTTTCAGATATCGGAATTTTTAAATGTTTTTTTCTTTGTACTTTCATTTTTTTCATAATTTATGCACTTCTTATATTAATTCTTAATAGAAACCTTTAAAGGTTTCTATTTATCGCTTGCCGAAATAAATTCGGCAAGCTCCCCGCCTGCTATGCAGGCGCACACGCTTAATTAGCGCCGTGATACTACTTTCAATTTAAAACTTAATGTTTTAAATTAGGAATAGTATTAAACCGATAAAGAAAACATACAAGATAACAATAAAGATATTGACAATTATAGTCCGAGCAGAAAAAGTTCTTTAATTACATATGTTTAATAATAACAATAATTATTTACAAAATAGCCCTTTCTTCAAAACCATTATGTCTCCGACAAAAAAAGCATTTAATGAATATCTAAATCCAAGGTATTCATTATTTTTTATTAATTAATTCGCCCTCAAACCTTTTCTTTAGCACATAATACATAGGCAACCCTAAGCCGTAAACCCATACGGTTTGCGTAAGCAGTGTGCTAAAAAAGCTGTATAAATATATTGTTTCGGCAGAAAACGCAATCCAGATAAGGGGCAGCAGTGCGGCATTAAGCAGCACGGGGGGCAGACCTGCAATAAGGGGCTTTTTGATTTTTCTTGTCAGAAGTGCTGCGGCAAGCGTTATTAAAGAGCCGAAAACAATGTCATAAATTCCGTATCCGCCAAATATATTAGCTATCATACAGCCAATAGCTAAGCCGGGGACGGCTTCGGCAAAAAGAAGGGGCAGCATTGTAAGCGCTTCGGCAGGTCTTATCTGCAAAAAACTTTGAGAGCTTATCGCACCTAAGGGGATAGTTAGCGCCGAGTATAATGCCGCAATCAAAGCGGCTCTTGTA
>JAQVSX010000029.1 GCA_028700355.1 Clostridia bacterium | reverse complement strand
CAATATCCTTATTTCCGAGAAATTTTTTGCCTTGCCGTACGCACTGCTCAAATTCGTCTTCGGGGCTTAAAGTGTATTTGTTTATTATGCTTTCGTCAATGCCGCGCATTTTAAGCTCGTATGCAAGTTTTAGCTTTCCTTTGCCGACGCTGCCGCAAATATATGTTTTTGTGTATTCTTCATCGTTTATGTATTTATAATCGGTAAGCTTTTCAAGCGTTTGTTCAACGGCGCTTTTATTAAAACCTTTTTTGTAAAGATAATCACTCATCATTTTTTTAGTGCAGGTTTTTCGTGAAATATATGCCATTGCTTTGTTTAACGCTTCTTTTTTGCCGCTTTGCTCAGTTAAAAGGTCAATTTGCTTTTGCGTTATTTCCATTCCCTTATATATGCGGCTGTCAAAATAAACATCGGCATTGATAGAAAAGCAGCCCTCTGATGTGGTAACAATAATACTTTTTTGTTTTTTATCTTTTTTTATTTCTGTAATAATCATTTTTTTAAATTAAAATAATGGCAAAATATTATGTAATAATATTCTGCCGCTTGATTAATTGTTTTCGGCAAGCCTATATTTTAAACAGCCAACCGAATTTATCCTCATATTTTCCTTTTTGTATTCCCGTAAGGGTATCGTAAAGCATATTTGTTATTTTGCCCATTTTGCCGTCGCCCACAATATAATCGGTGCCTTTATAGCACAGCTTTGCAACGGGGGAGACAACCGCAGCCGTTCCCGTTCCGAAAGCCTCATTTAACTTGCCCTGTTTTTGAGCGCTCAATACTTCGTCAATTGAAAGACTCCTTTCAGAAACCTTATAACCTTTGTCTTTTAATACCGTTATGATAGAATTTCTTGTAATGCCGGGAAGTATTGTTCCGTCTAACTTTGCCGTTATAACTTCGCCGTCAATAACAATAAACATATTCATAGAGCCTACTTCCTCTACAAATTTCTTTTCCTTTCCGTCAAGCCAAAGCACTTGGTCATAGCCGAGGCTTTTAGCTTTTTGCTCTGCTTTCAGGCATGTCGCATAATTGCCTGCACATTTAGCTTCGCCCGTGCCGCCGCTTGATGCCCTTGTGTAAAAATCTTCAACATAAAGGCTTACGGGGGCAAATCCGTTTTTATAATAAGAGCCTACAGGGCTTAAAATAATAAAAAACGCATAAGTATCGCTTATTTTTACGCCGAGGCAGGGGTCTGTTGCGATAATAAACGGTCTGATATACAAGGAAGTACCTTCTGCCTGCGGAATCCAGTCTTTTTCCGTTTCGATTAGCTTTGCCAAAGCCTGCATAGCAAAATCCACGTCAAACTGCGGTATGCAAAGTCTGTCTGCGGAACGGTTCATCCTTAAAAAATTATCTCTTGGGCGGAACATAGTAACAGTTCCGTCTTTGCCCTTATATGCTTTCATACCCTCAAAAATTGCCTGCCCGTAATGGAAAACCAATGCGGAAGGTGATATTTCAAAGGGGGAATAGGGGATAATCCTCGCATCGTGCCAGCCCTTTTCAGGGTTGTAATTCATCATAAACATATGGTCTGTAAAGTTTCTGCCAAATACAAGGTTATCGCATTGTGGCTTGCTCTTGGGGTTTTTTGTCAATGTTACTTTTATCATATATAATTACCTCTGTATAAATTAATATCATTTAATAAGCTATATATTCTTTTTGTCTTTCTTTTATTATAGCACTGCCCGCCGTTAAATCCAAAATATTATTTTTAACGTTTAAAAAATTTTGTTCTGCGCAGGCGGCGGTTATTGTTACTTTGCTATCAAATTGCCTTGAAATTAATTTTCCGCTGTTTTCAATTAAATTGCAAAGAGTATCGGCTTGCGGATAGTCTGCCGTAATATCGAATACTGTGCTGTAAATAAATTTATTGACTTTGCTTATATTTAAAACATTTAATGCCGAATCGTGATACGCCCTTGAAAGCCCGCCAGTACCCAGCTTAACGCCGCCGAAATATCTTGTTACCGCTACCATAGTATAAAACAATCCGCTTTGTTTTATAGCTTCGAGTATGGGATATCCCGCCGTTTTGTTAGGCTCTTTATCGTCGCTTTGCTTTGTAACATCATTTTGCAGTACATATGCATAGCAGTAATGCGATGCCGAGGGGTATTCCGCTCTTATCTGTTTCAGCTTTTGTGCGGCTTCGCTTTCGTCAGCGATAAAAAAGCTGCGGGCAATAAACTTAGACCGCTTTATCACCGTTTCAAAAACGCTTTCATTTTTAATTGTCAGATAATCAGTCATTATTTGACTACTACTTTTATGTGAACTTTTTTGCCTTTATGAATTACAAATTCGCCCGAATTAAAAAGGTTTTCAGGTATTTCATATAAAATATCGCTAACTTGGGTATCACCAACAAAAACGCCTCCGCCTAAAATAAGCCTTTTAGCCTCGCTCTTAGAGGGGGAAATACCTGTATCGCAAAGTATATCGGCAATGCGCCTGCCTGTCTCTTTTTTAATATTTGCAACAGGCATTTTGTCGCTGTCGCCCGAAAAAGCCGCCTTTGCCTGTACTTGCGCAGCCGCAGCCTCTTTTTCGCCGTGAATTTGTTTTGTTACTTCATATGCAAGCACTTCTTTTGCCTTGTTTATACGTTCGTCATTATAGCGGATAAGCTCTTCAATATGGCTAAGCGGCAAAAAAGTTAGCAGTTTAAGGCATTTTTCCACATCTAAATCTTCAACATTTCTGAAATATTGGTAAAAATCGTATGGGGAAGTCTTTTCCTTATCAAGCCAAAGCGCACCTTTTGCAGTCTTGCCCATCTTTTTGCCTTCCGATGTGGTAAGCAGGGCAAAGGTCATAGCATAAGACGGTTTGCCTTCTTTTTTTCTTATAAGGTCTGCTCCTGCAAGTATATTTGCCCATTGGTCGTCTCCGCCTAATTGCAAACTGCAATTGTATTTGCGGTTTAACACAAGAAAATCATAGCTTTGCATAAGCATATAATTAAATTCAAAAAAGGTCAGTCCTTTTTCCATTCTCTGTTTAAAACATTCTGCAGAAAGCATTTTATTGACGGAAAAATGCACGCCTATATCCCTTAAAAATTCTATATAATTAAGGTCTAAAAGCCAATCGGCATTATTTACCATAATTGCGGCGTTTTCACCCTCAAACTTTACAAATTTTGACATCTGCTTTTTAAAGGCGCTGCAATTATTTTCTATTGTCTGCCTTGTCATCATTCCGCGCATATCCGTTCTGCCCGACGGGTCGCCTATCATACCGGTGCCTCCGCCTATCAGAATTATGGGCTTATGTCCTGCATCCTGCATATGTTTCATAGCGACGAGTTGAACATAATGACCTACATGCAGGCTGTCTGCGGTAGGGTCAAAGCCAATATAAAAAACCATGCTATCGCTGCCGAGTTTTTGGTAAAGCTCTTCTTCAAATACTATCTGCTTGATAAAGCCTCTTTGTTTTAAGGTGTCCATTACATTATTCATTATTTAATGTCTCCGTTAAAAACCGCCGCAAGTTTTTTTATTCCTCTTACTATATTTTCGCTGCTTGCGTTGGAAAAATTAAGTCTTATACAGTTTTCGCCTTTGCCGTCCGCAAAAAAATCACAACCGCAAACATACGCAACCTTATTTTCTATTGCTTTATTAAAATTTTTAACGGCGCTTGCTCCGTTTGTAAACTCTCCCCAAATAAACAGTCCGCCCTGCGGCATAGTGTGTTTAAAATATGGCGGCATATACTGTTTAATGCTGCTTATCATTAAATCTCGTTTTTCTCTGTAAAGCGGTATGCTTTTTTCTATATGAGGGAAAAGATAATTTCCTGAAAGAAATTTTTCCGCAATTGCCTGAGAAAGTGTAACGGTATGCACATCTGTGCCCTGTTTGCCTATCGTAAGCTTTGCAATAATATTTTTATCTGCTATTGCTATGCCCACTCTTAAAGACGGGGAAATCAGCTTAGAAAAGCTTGAAACATATATAACATTGCCCGCTTTATCAAAGCTCTTGATTGACGGCAAATGCTCTCCGCTGTATCTTAATTCTCTGTAAGGGTCGTCTTCAACAGTAATTACATTATATTTTGCCGTAATGTAAGCTATCTGCTTTCTCTTTTCAAGCGAAAGCGTTTTGCCCGTAGGGTTGGAAAAATTAGATACAATATAAAAAACCTTTGGGTTATATTTTTTAATTTTGTATTCAAGGTCGTCTATGTCAATTCCGTCGTCGTCGGGGCTGTCTACGCCTATTACATTTGCCTGATACATTTTGGCAATATGCAGAGCCGCAAGATAGGTGGGGTTTTCTACAAGTATATAATCGCCTTTATTTATAAAAGCCTTAAAGGAAAGGTCAATGCCTTGCTGCCCTCCGCTTACAATCAAAACATTGTTTATATCTATATCGTTTATACCAACTCTCTTAACATAATCTATTATTGCATGCCTTAGCGGCATATAGCCTTCTGTTTCTCCGTATTGCAAAAGAGAACAAGCGTTTTCGCCCTTTAATAATTGGTCTGCAAATTCGTTTATAAACTGCACGGGAAGGCACTGTGTGGCGGGGAGTCCGCCTGCAAAAGAAATCATATCGGGTTTATTTACTAATTTAAAAATTTCTCTGATTGCGTTGCCCGATAAGTTTTTTAACCTGTCGCTGAAATTGTACTGCACAAAAAGACTCCTTTTGAAGAAAAATAGTTAATATCTGATAATTATAACATAAACTTTATTATTAATGCAAATGTTATAATAATGTATTAAATATTTTGAAAATATGTGTATTTGTGATATAATTAATCGAATTTAGTTATTAGGGAAGCTTAATGTTTCTGTTTAAGATTATTTAAGGCATAATGGAGGATAAAATGCAATATTCACACGAAGTAGAAGAAATGGTTTGCGTTAAAAAAGGTCCTAATCACGGAGCCGCTCCCATACCCGAGGAGGGTAAATGGATTCAGAGCAAAGAGATTAAGGATATTTCCGGACTTACTCACGGAATAGGCTGGTGCGCTCCTCAGCAGGGTGCATGCAAACTTACATTAAATGTCAAGGAAGGCATTATTCAAGAAGCATTGGTTGAAATGCTTGGTTGTTCTGGCTCGACTCATTCTGCGGCAATGGCTGCAGAAATACTGCCGGGAAAAACCGTGCTTGAAGCGTGCAACACAGATTTAGTCTGCGATGCGATAAATACCGCAATGCGTGAATTGTTTTTACAGATAATATACGGCAGGACGCAATCTGCTTTTTCTGAAGGCGGTTTGCCCATAGGCGCAGGGCTTGAAGACCTTGGCAAAGGTTTAAGGTCTCAGCTTGGCACGATGTACGGCACTTTAAAAAAAGGCGTAAGATATCTTGAAATTGCCGAAGGATATGTTACAAAAATGGGACTTGATAAAAATAATGAAGTTATTGGCTATGAATATATAAATCTCGGCAAGATGATGGATTTAATAAGCGGCGGCACATCTGCTGACGAAGCGTTAAAAAGGTCAAAAGGCAAATATGGCAGATTTGACGAAGCGGTAAGTTTTATTAATCCGCGTCAGAAATAAGGAGGGTACTATGTCTGTAAAATTTGAGGGATACGGCAGAAGGATAGAAAGCATTACAAAATGCCTTAACGAATATGAAATATCAGATTTGAATGAGGCACTTAGCATTTGTGAAAGAAAGGGAATAGATGTAAGACAGTTAGTAAAAGGCATACAGCCTATATCTTTTGAAAACGCTGTATGGGCATACACGCTTGGCACAGCCATAGCGATAAAAAATCAAAATAAGTTGGCATCGGAAGCCGCAAAATCCATTGGAATAGGGCTTCAGGCATTTTGCATACCCGGCTCTGTCGCAGACAGTAGAAAAGTGGGTTTAGGGCATGGCAACCTTGGTTCTAAGCTGCTGATTGAAGAAACAAAATGCTTTTGCTTTTTGGCAGGTCATGAATCGTTTGCAGCCGCAGAGGGCGCTATTGGTATTGTAAGGGCGGCAAACAAGGTAAGAAAAGAGCCTTTAAGGGTAATATTAAACGGCTTAGGTAAAGATGCAGCATTTATAATAAGCAGGATAAACGGCTTTACCTATGTTAAGACGATATACGATTACGCAAGCGGTAAATTGAATATTGACAGCGTTACACCTTATTCGTGCGGTGACAGGTCAAAGGTAAAGGCTTACGGCTGCGACGATGTAAACGAAGGCGTTGCCGTTATGATACACGAAGGCGTTGATGTTTCTATAACAGGAAATTCAACAAATCCCACAAGGTTTTCGCATCCCGTTGCAGGAACATATAAAAAATGGGCGACAGAAAACAATAGAGACTATTTTTCAGTCGCAAGCGGCGGCGGAACGGGCAGAACATTACACCCGGACAATATGGGCGCAGGCCCCGCAAGCTATGGCATGACGGACACTATGGGCAGAATGCATTCCGACGCACAGTTTGCAGGCTCTTCTTCCGTACCCGCACATGTGGAAATGATGGGCTTAATAGGAATGGGTAACAATCCGATGGTAGGAGCTACCGTTGCTTGCGCCGTTGCAGTAGAGCAAAACGCAGATTAATTGTTATCAAAGTAAATAATTACAGGCATAGGTTATTTTAATCTATGCCTGTTTTGCTATTTATAGTATTAATTTACGGTCAGTTATATGTAATATTGTCTATTGCGGATAAAAAGGTTTTTATTTCCGCTACGGTGTTAAAGGCGGAAAGGCTTGCACGAACAACGCCGCTTTTTAATGTGCCTAAATGTTTATTTATAAGCGGCGCACAGCACAGCCCCGCCCTTACGGCAATATCATATTTTTCGTTTAATACATCTGCAATAGTTTGCGCATCAAATCCGTTTATAATAAATGAGACAATTCCGCATTCATTTTTATGGCTGAAAACCTTTACCATAGGGTTTTCTGTCAGTGCGGTATAAAGATAATCAAAGTTATTTTTAAGATTTTTTTCCAGCATAATTTTGTTGCTGTTTTTATATTTTAATGCGGCATATAATCCTGCGATAGCGGGCAGGTTGATTGTGCCGCATTCAAAAGCTTCAGGCGGGTCTTCGGGCTGATAGACGCTGTGGCTGTCCGTACCCGTTCCCCCGAACATAACGGGG
>JAQVSX010000028.1 GCA_028700355.1 Clostridia bacterium | reverse complement strand
AAACGCCGAAATTTGCAACGAAATCGAAACAAAGATAAGGGAAAAAACCAAGTTATAAAATATATAAGCCCCGCCGTAACGGCGGGGCTGTTTTAAAGTAATCGTTTTGAGATAATTTTTCGTTTTTTTGAGATAATTTTTCGTTTTAGTACAATATTAAAACCCCCATAAATGCGGAGGCTTAAAACTTAATATATGTTTTATATTGTTACTACTGGGCGGCAGCTTGATTATCAGCTTCTTTAATGCTAAGTGCAAGAGCGTTAAGCTTTTTTTCGGCAGCAGCTTTTTTCCTATCTGCATTGTTATCAGGCAGTATGCCTTTATGCCTTAAATTATCTATATAACCGATAGTTTCAGGGAAAAGCTTGCGGGCAAGCTCTAAATCTTTACTGTCTATTGCCGCATTGTATTTTTTCAATATCGTTTTGAGCCTGCTGATAAGTGCTTTGTTGCGCTCCTCTTTTTTTATTGTAACCAATATACGTTTTTTAGCCGATGCTATATTTGCCAATTTATTTATCTCCTTAAATTATGTTTTAACTTTGCTATAAAATTTTAGCATACATTAAATTATTTTGCAAACATTTACAATAATATTTTGCCATAAATCAAAAAAAACCGTCTATACTGCGCAGAAAAATTCATATATTGTTATTATGGGTATTAATCAAAGTGAAAAAAAAGTAAAGGCAATAGGTTTTTTTGACAGCGGAACAGGCGGGCTTTCTGTACTGTGTGAGGCAAGAAAATTGCTTCCGCATGAGGATTTTATATATTATGCAGACAATATCAATGCGCCTTACGGCAATCTGGAAGACAAAAAAATTACCAAACTTACGCTTGAAGGCGTAAAATACCTGCTCGGCTTTGATGTTAAAATGCTTGTAATAGCCTGCAATACGGCAACTGCGGCATCGGCAAATTATTTAAGGGGAAATTTTGATTTGCCTATAATCGGTTTAGAGCCTGCCGTACTGCCTGCATCAAGACAAACCAAAACAAAAAAAATACTTGTAATTGCCACGCAGGCTACAATAAACTGCAAAAAATACCCTTTACAGTTTAACGGTGCAGAGGTCAGATACTGCGCAAGCAAACATCTTGCAAGCGTTATAGAAAATAATTTTAATGACGATAATATGATATTTTGCTGTATAAAAAAATTGTTATGCCCCTATGATAATTGGGGGTATGACTGCTTAGTGCTTGGCTGTACGCATTATGTATTAAAAAGGCGTATTTTTGAGCAGGTGCTGTGCGGCAGGGCGCAAATTTTTGACGGCAATTACGGCACAGCGCAAAATATTAAAAGAATACTTGCCAAAAAAGATATATTAAACACAAGCGGCGGTAAAACTGTAATTTTGCTCAGTAATAGCTCTAAAAATAAAGATAATTTGTATAAAAGCATATTAAACGGTTGTATTTAAAAATAATTATTAAAACACGCTATCGTTTTTTGTAAAAATATGTTAGAATATAAAAAGGGATAATAATTTCCCATATATTGTTTGAGGTCTGGTGTTATGGAGTCGATTTCTTTTTCTGCCTTGCTGTTTACTATATATTCTTTTACGGTATTGGCATATTGTCTTATAAGGAAAAACGAAATAAACATAGTAAGGGTAATATACATAAATTCTATATTACTTTACGGTCTTTTGCTTATAACGCTTAATCTGCTTCCCGTAAACATTAACCAGATAAAAGGTTTTAATTACAAACCATTTGTAAAATTTTTTAGCGGCTATCAGCCTGTGTATTTTTTGCGCAGCTTATATGCGGCTGTTTTGTTTATACCGTTAGGCTTTTTATCGGGTATGCAGTGCAGGCTTATGGCGGCAAAACGCACGGTATTATATGCCGTTATGGCGGGGCTTTTGGCTTCTCTCCTTATAGAGGTTGCGCAGCTTTATCTGCCCTTTAACAGAATATGCGATGTTGACGATATATTCTTTAATATTGTAGGCTCTTTTATCGGAGCGGTATTGTTTCATATTTCAAGTACAAAAAGGTCTATGACAAAAATATTAAGAAAAATATTATATTATTAACCTGTAAGCAGTTAAAAAACGGCTAACATAATTTAGGCAGCTTAAAATATTTAAGCTGTTTTTCTTTTGCAAATATATTTTTTGCCGCTGTAACATTTTTATATTTGTTTGCGTATGTATAAATATAAGGAAAACCTTGCCTATATATATGCAAGCTGGAATTCCAAAAGAATAATCAGGAGGAATAAACTATGAATTTCTTCGGCGGAGACTCATGTAATTGTTTACTTATCATATTAATAATTATACTTATTTGTTGTTGCTGCGGTTCCGGTTTCGGCGGAATGGGTGCCGGCAAAGGATTTGACCCCTGCTGCTGCATAATAATATTATTGCTTGTTTGCTGCTGTTGCGGGAGCGGTTTCGGCACATGCCGCGGCTTTAAATAATAAATAAAAGGTACTTAACACTTATCTGCAAAGCTATGCGCTTTGCAGATATTTTTTTTACCATAAATTTATAAAAAATTTTATAAATATATTATTAAATAATTGACAACAATGAATATTAATGATATTATAAATCATACTAAATTAGTAGGTGTTTAAAATGAAGCTAACTTCAAGTGCAAGATACGGTTTAAAAATATGCTTAGTGCTTGCAGACAGCCCCGATAAATATATTTCCGCTGCGGAAATATCAGCTACTACGGGGTATTCAATTAAATATACCGAAAAGCTTATGAGGACATTAAAAAAGGCAGATATAGTTAAGGCGGAAAGGGGGGTTACAGGCGGTTATAAGCTGTGCCAAGACCCTCAAGATATAACATTGGGGCAAATTATTCGTCCGCTTGAAGATAATCTTGAATTTGTAAAATGCATTAGTACAATATGTGTAAACGAATCTTCCTGCCCTACTCACGGAGTTTGGAAAAAGCTGTATAACGGAATAAACGATTTGCTTGACAGTATGACATTAAAGGAAATTATTGACGACTGCAACATCAATAAAGGAGGACACCATGAAAAGAAAAATTTATCTGGACAATGCGGCGACTACAAGTGTTGATAAAGATGTAACAGAGGCTATGCTGCCGTATTTCAGCGGCACATTCGGAAACCCAAACAGCCTGCATTTTTTCGGCAGAGAGGCAGCAAAAGCCGTAACTGCGGCAAGGGATAATATAGCGGCAATGCTGGGCTGTAAGCCGACTGAAATTTATTTTACTTCGGGCGGAACGGAAGCGGATAATTGGGCTATAAAGGGTATTTATAATGCCAATAAAGATAAAGGCAACCACATAATAACATCAAAAATTGAACATAAAGCGGTTATAGCGTCGTGCAAAAGGCTGGAAAAAGACGGCGCAAAAATAACATATCTTGATGTTGACAAATATGGTATTGTGGATTTAGAACAATTAAAAAAATCCATTACAGAAGGTACTTTGCTTGTTTCGGTTATGACGGCAAACAACGAGGTTGGCTCTTTACAGCCCATAAAAGAAATCGCTCAAATTTGTGCTGAACGTAAAGTTTTGTTTCATACCGATGCGGTACAAGCAATCGGCACTGTTGATATAAATGTAAAGAGAGATAATATCGATATGCTGAGCTTATCTGCTCATAAGTTTTACGGCCCAAAGGGTATAGGTGCGCTTTATATTAAAAACGGAATCAAAAATGACCGTTATATAAGCGGCGGCAGTCAGGAAAGAGGCATGAGGGGCGGCACAACAAATGTTCCGTTAATAGTGGGAATGAATGTTGCAATGGAAAAGGCAATACGGGATATGGATATAAACAATAAAAAATTATCTTATTTAAGGGATATGCTTATTAAAAGGATAGAAAGTGAAATTCCCGATGCTTTTCTTAATGGCCATAGGGAGAGGCGGCTTGCCAACAACGCAAATTTTTCATTTAAGTATATAGAAGGGGAATCGCTTATACTGATGCTTGATATGCAGGGTATTGCTGTGTCTTCGGGTTCTGCCTGCACATCAGGCTCTTTGGAAAGCTCCCATGTGCTTAGCGCTATGAATGTTCCCGCCGAAATTACCCAAAGCGCTACAAGATTCAGTTTTGGCAAGGACAGCAATGAACAAGATATAGATTATATAATAGAAAATCTTAAAAACAATGTTACGACACTAAGGGCAATGTCCCCGTTATTCGCTCAACAAAAAGGAGAACCGATAAATGTATAACGACAAGGTTATGGAAAACTTTAAAAATCCCCAAAATGTAGGGGAAATAGAAAACCCCGACGGCGTGGGAAGGGTGGGCAATGCATCCTGCGGCGATATTATGGAAATTTATCTTAAAATAGATGACGATATTATTACGGACGCAAAGTTTAAAACATTCGGCTGTGCGGCGGCAATAGCATCAAGCTCTATGGCTACACAGCTCATTAAGGGCAAAAGTATTGACGAAGCGATAAAAATAACCAACAAACAGGTCATTGAAGAGCTTGAAGGGCTGCCGCCAAAAAAAATACACTGTTCTGTACTTGCGGAAGAGGCAATAAAACTTGCCATAGAAAATTATAAAAGCAAAAAAGCGTCAAATATTTAATATTTTGTGTTTAATTTGCTATACAAATCTTTATATAGTATATTATAATAACTCATAAAGGTATTAAGGTTTTTTATGTATAAAATTATGGCACTTGATATCGGAAGTGTGCGCATTGGCATTGCAATAAGCGACATTATGCAGATTATAGCGTCTCCTTATCAAAATTACAACAGGAAAACTATTAATCAGGATATTGCACATATTAATAATATAATAGAGACCGAAAACATAAAAAAAGTTGTCGCAGGACTGCCTGTAAGTATGGACGGCAGTGAAAATACTCAGTGCCGAAAGATTAGAAACTTTTGCGCTAAAATTGAAGAAGCAATCAATATGCCCATAGAGTTTATTGACGAGAGGTTTTCTTCCGTTTCGGCGGAAAGGGTATTGTTGCAGGCAAACATAAGCCGACAGGGCAGAAAGAAAGTTAAAGACAAGCTTGCGGCTTCAATATTTTTACAAAGTTACTTAGATAAAATAAACAATAAAAAAGGAGAATAACATGACAGAAAAAAGCAAAAAAGATATTGATAAGGAATGCGATTGCTGCTGTTGCGGCGACAAGGATTGCGACTGTGAAGACAACGATTGCGATATAGTAGAGCTTGTTGACGATGAGGGCAAAGTAATAAAATTTATCCATGTTGCAACGATAGATTATAAAGATAATTGGTATGTTTTCTTTTCACCTACTGAAGAAGTTGACGGCATAAACACCGACGAGGTTGTTATATTCCACCTGCTCAGCGATGATGAAGGGAAGGATGTATTCGAGCCTATAGAGGACGAAAAGCTTTTGGAAGAAGTTTATAACGAATATATCAACACTTTGGATGACGACGAAGAGGGTTGCGAAGAATAGTAGCTGCGGGGTATAACCTAATTGCTATCTTTAAGTTAATAAATAAACTTTCACTGCCAAAAAAGCAGTTAAAATGCCGCAATTTTTATTTGCACGGCAATTATTTTTATGATATAATATTTATATTATTACACACCCGAATGATATTGCGGTAACTGTCCCGTCAGGGTTATTCCGTTAAATCACGGGGAGGGAAAAACAGGAGGTTTTTTTTATGTCCATAATCAGTATGAAACAGCTTTTAGAAGCAGGAGTACATTTCGGTCATCAGACAAGAAGATGGAATCCAAAAATGAAAAAGTATATCTATGCACCGAGAAACGATATACACATTATCAATTTAGAAAAAACAGTAGGCCTTATAGAAGAGGCTTACAAATTTGCCGCCGACATTGCGAAGGAGGGCAAACCAATATTGTTTGTCGGCACCAAAAAGCAGGCACAGGAAGCCATAGCGCTGGAAGCCATAAGGTGCGGACAGTATTTTATCAATAAAAGATGGCTGGGCGGCTTGCTTACCAATCACAAGACGATAAAGTCAAGGATTGACAGGCTTAATAAGCTTGACCTTATGGAAAAAATGGGAGAATTTGAGCTGTTACCTAAAAAGGAAGTTCTTAATCTCAAAAACGAAAGGGAAAAGCTCAATGCCAATTTAGGCGGAATAAGGGAAATGAATACTATGCCCGGCGCATTATTCGTTGTAGACACCGTTAAGGAAAGTAACGCCGTTCTTGAAGCAAGGTCATTGAATATTCCTATAATTGCGATAGTAGATACTAATTGCGACCCCGATTTGATAGATTATGTAATCCCCGGCAACGATGATGCCATAAGGGCTATAAAGCTTATTACCTCTTTAATTGCCGACGCTTGTCTTGAAGCAAAGCAGGGAGAACAGTTTACGGCTGAAACAGAGGAAGCAGAGCAGGTTGAACAAATAGAAAATATTAACGAACAGCAAGAAATTCAACAGGACGCGCAGGAAGAACAGAAAGAGCCTGTTAAAAAGATTGTAGTTAAAAAAATAATTGAAGAAAAAACCGAAGATTCTGAAGCTGAAAAAAAAGAGGCACCAAAAAAGAAAACTATTAAAAAAGTAAAGGCAACCGAAGAAAATGCCGCCGAAACAGAAGAAAAAGCAGCAGAAGAAGCTAAACCGGTAAAAGCCGCAAAAAAGGCAGCTAAAACAGAAGATAATGCCGCTGAAATAAGTAAGGAAGAAGATAATAAATAGTTATGACATATAGGAGGTTAAATTTATGAATATGAGTGATATAACTGCACTTAGAAGCAGAACAGGTGTGGGAATAACGGATTGCAAAAACGCGCTCGAAGCGACGGGCGGAGATATAGAAAAGGCAGTAGAGTATTTAAGAGAAAAGGGAATTGCATCAGCCGCCAAAAAGGCAGGCAGAATAGCGGCAGAAGGGCTTGTTGACAGCTATATACATTTAGGCGGTAAAGTCGGCGTTTTGCTGGAAGTAAACTGCGAAACGGATTTTGTAGCAAGGGGAGATAAATTTAAAACTTTGGTTCATGACATTGCCCTGCATATTGCAGCTGCAAAGCCGGAATACGTAAGCGTAGACGATATACCTGCCGAGATTATTGAAAAGGAAAAAAGGATATTAAGGGAGCAGGCTTTAAACGAGCCAAAGCCAAAGCCCGCAAATGTTATTGAAAAGATGGTTGAGGGCAGGCTTAATAAATTTTTTGAAGAAAATGTATTACTGCAACAGAAATTTATTAAAAACCCAGATATCACTATTAAAGATTTAGTAGGTGAAGCTACAAGCGCCA
>JAQVSX010000027.1 GCA_028700355.1 Clostridia bacterium | reverse complement strand
CGTGTGCTCTTCCGATCTCTATGGCCCCGATATTTTATATCAAGCAAATGACAGATTAATGAGATATGTAAGCGGAAAACACATACAGCCTCTTCCTGTAGAACAGCTTGATTGTTATGAAAAAATAGGGGAAAAAGCATGGACTGCTTATAGCTACGATGTTAACGGCGAAACCTTTTACTTTGGCGTTCCTGTAAATATTCAAGGACCGGTGCTTTATTACAGAAAAGACCTTTTACCTAACGACTGGCAAACGCAGTGGGACGATAACGGCAATGATATACCCGATATGCTGGAAAGCTGGAATAAAATGTACAAATTTTCTTTGCAGCGAAAACAAGCAGGTAAATTCGGCTATATGAAGTCTCTTTTTGACCCATATTTTGCAGTGGGTTATTTATACAGTTACGGTGCTTATTCGTTTGGTAACAATAATACAAATCCATATGATATAGGATATAGTTACGGCGAGGCTGATAAGGGAGGTTGGGTTATAAGACAATTGGCATCGGCTATGAACGAATGGTGTATTGATGATACTATTACTGTAAACGCCTATTCAAGAATAGGTAATGGGGATTATTTTGCCACAATGACCACTCCCGACGTATACACAATGTTTATTGATGAAATGGTTGCCGCAGGATTATCGAAGGCTCAGGCAATAGAAAATCTGGGAGTTACATATATTCCCATGCTTCCAAAAAGCGGCAATTTATCAGAACAAGATGCCCAATTGTTACCCAGCAAAATGATGGGCGGTGTTAACGGATATGCAATGAGTTCTTACACAAAGGCACCCAATGCTTGCCTTGCTTTTTTAAATTTTGCCACTGAATATCAAATGGTTAAAAGAAGAAATGAGTTGTTGGGGATAGCACCCGCAAGAAATGATGTTGCAAGAGAAGTTGGCGGTTTATCTATTATAGTAAATAACAATCTGGAACAGGGAAACATTGTTGTAATGCCGTCTATAAGAGAAAACGCTCAGATGTGGACACCCTTGCAAACTCTTTTTACGGATATAGCCAAAGACCCTTACCGTCAAAATGATTTTAAATACGATAACCTTGATAAAATAAAGGCGGCTTTAAAAAGTGTTGATAAGCAGATATATGATGCTATCTTTACATTGCAGTAAAAGAGGTGAAATATGAAAGGGAATAAAGAAAAAAGAAATATTTTTCAGCCGATTAAAGAAATTATTAAAAATGGCAATGCAAAGGTTGCTTGTTCGGCAATTATTATGGGGCTGGGGCAATTATTATATAAGAAATGGGGAAAGGGTTGCTTGTTTTTATTATTACAAATTGCTCTTATTTGTTACTATGTGTTTTTTGGCGCAAGCGCAATACGCAATTTTTTTACTTTAGGGACAATACAGTCAAATCAGTGGTTCGGTATTCAAGGCGATAATTCTATCATAATGCTTATTATGGGAATTTTGTCTTTAATCATATTTATATTGTATTTTGCTATATACTACTCAAACATAAAAGACGTATACCAAACACAATTAACAGTAGAATTAAACAAAAAACCAAAAAGGTTTGTTAATGAAATAAAAGACTTGCTCGATGTAAACTTTTATAAAACTATTCTAATTATTCCTATATTAGGGGTATGCGTTTTTTATATTTTACCAATAATATTTATGGTTTTAATTGCCTTTACAAATTATGGAGGAGACATTGTGCCTCCCGCTCTTGTGGATTGGATAGGTTTCGGTAATTTTGTAAAAATATTAACTTTAGGTCAATTTGCTCCTACTTTTTTAAAAATATTATTATGGAATTTTATTTGGGCAATCTCCTCTACCGCATTAAACTATTTTTGCGGATTGGGATTAGCGCTTTTATACAATAAAAAATGCGTAAAAATGAAAGCCGTCTGGCGCATGTTTCCTGTGCTTGCAATTGCTGTTCCCGGTTTTATTTCTCTGCTTGCGTTTAAATTTATGTTTTCTTACGGCGGGCCGATAAATCAAATGATAACAAAAGGGGGAGGCGCGGCAATAGGCTTTTTAGATATAGATGCAAAATGGACAGCAAGGACAATAGGTTTGTTTGTAAATTGCTGGCTTTGCCTTCCAAACAGCATGCTTTATGCAACAGGAATATTAAGCAGTATGAATAAAGATTTGCTTGATGCGGCAAAAATAGACGGAGCAAACGCTTTCAAACAGTTTTCAAACATAACTTTGCCTTTTATGGTGTTTGCAACAACTCCAGTATTGATATCGCAATTTATATTTAACTTTAACAATTTCGGCATATTTTTCTTTTTGCGGGGCGGATTATATATGGACGGATACTTCCTTGCAAGCGATACAGACCTGCTAATAAACTGGCTATATAATCTTTCCATAGATAAAAATCATTATTCTATAGGAGCAAGCATAAGTCTTATAATATTTATTATTACTTCAATAATTTCTCTTATTGTATATATGGCATCTCCAAGTTACAGACAGGAGGATACATATAAATGAAAAGATTAAACAAAGTATATATTTTTGATTCAATAATTACATATACAATAATACTATTCATAAGCTGTATATTTCTATTTCCTATATTGTGGCTTGTTATTGCGTCTTTTTCTAAAACAGGTTCAATATATGCTTTTGAAGGTTTTTTTCCTAAGGAGCTTAGCACAAACAGTTTTTCAAAGCTGTTTACCGATACGATGTTATACAATTATCCAAAGTGGTTTGAAAATACACTGTATATAGCTTTATTGAGCTGTTTTTTAGGAACTGCACTAACAATACTGACAGCATATTGTATGTCCCGTTTCAAATTTAAAAGCAGAAAATCATTAATGAAAACCACGTTGGTTTTGGGGATGTTTCCCTCGTTTATGATGATGACTGCGGTATATTTGTTGATGACTCAATTTGACCTAATAAATAAGCATTGGGGTTTAGTGTTAATTTATTCTGCGGGAGCGCCAATGGGATATTTAACACAAAAAGGCTTTTTTGATACAATTTCAATTTCAATTGACGAGGCAGCAAGAATAGACGGCGCTACCAATATGCAGGTATTTATAAAAATAACATTGCCTATGGCATTACCTATAATTATATATACCCTTTTAATGCAGTTTGTTTGGCCTTGGAGCGATTTTATATTGCCTAAGTTATTGCTGAAAGAAAAAGATTTATATACTGTTGCAGTAGGCTTAATGAGTCTGGACGAAACGGAATTTTCCCGTTTTGCCGCAGGTTCTGTTTTTATAGGTGTACCTATAATAGTATTATATTTTACACTTGCAAAATATCTGGGGTATAATGTTTCCTCAGGTGCAGTAAAGGAATAACAATATGGATAAAAACAAATTTTTAAATTATGTAAAAGATTTAGATTTTAGCGGCATATCTGTTACCGAAATATACAACAAAATATCAAATGCCGCCGTATCTATGCTTAACTTAAAACGCAGAGAATGCAGGTATGCAACTTATATTTCTATTGAATATCTTGTGGGAAATGTTTTTTATAACAATTTAATGGCATTAGGTGTTCTTGAACAGGTAACGGAAATTTTAGAAAAAAAGGGCGTTAATATAAATATTTTTGAAGAAATAGAGGATGCTGCCTTGGGTAACGGCGGGCTTGGCAGGCTTGCTGCTTGTTTTCTTGATTCTGCGGCGGCTAAGGGTTATCCGTTATACGGTTACGGCATACGATATAAATACGGTTTGTTTAAACAGGTGATAGAAAAGGGTTGTCAAACAGAATACCCGGACGACTGGCAAAAGTACGGCGACCCGTGGAGCATAAAAAAGGAAGAGGAAAGCCGAACAATACACTTTAAAGATTATGATGTTAAAGCCGTGCCTTATGATATGCTTATAATAGGGAAAAGAATAAACGCACTGCGCCTATTTGAAGCAGAGGGAGAAAAAGCAAAAGAAATTTGCGAATATTTATATCCGCCTGACGATACAGAGCAGGGCAAACTTTTAAGAATCAGACAGGAATACTTTTTATCGGCGGCAACAATAGGAGAATTGATTGACAGGCATATATCTAAATATAATAATATTTTAAGCTTTTCAAAGTACAACTGTATACAGCTTAACGATACCCATCCCGTAATGGCAATAGCAGAATTTATACGCATATTGACATCAATATATAATATTGGTTTTGATGACGCTGTAAAAGCGGCAAAAAAAAGTTTCAATTATACAAATCATACCATAATGCCGGAGGCGCTAGAATGCTGGGACTATAAGCTGATAGAGCAGATATTGCCCGACATTGCAAACGTATTAATAAAATTGCATAACTATTCGCAAGCAGAGTGGAACAATATTAGCTGCCAAAAAGATGAAATGAACAGTATGGCGATATTTTATGATAATAAGTTTTCAATGGCAAATACAGCAGTTTATATAGCAAGCTCAGTCAACGGCGTAGCAGAAATTCATACAGAAATAATAAAAAAACAGCTGTTTTCAGCCGCAAACAAATACTATCCCAGCAAATTTAAAAATGTAACAAACGGTGTAACGCACCGCAGATGGTTGCAGCTATGCAACAAAGAATTATCGGCATTGCTGGATGATTCGGCAGGTAAATGGCGAGACAATATCCATTTATTAAAAAACTTTATTGTATCAGACAACAACATAAAAGAATTTAAAAAAATAAAAGCGTTAAAAAAGCGGCAGCTTGCAGATTATATTTTAAAGCGACAGGGTATAAAAATAGACAGTGAAAGCATTGTTTATTGTCACATAAAACGCCTGCACGAATACAAAAGGCAGTTAATGACTGCATTTGCAATTTTATGTATATATTACGATATAAAGACAGGTAAATTAACGGATTTTTACCCTTCAACATTTATTTTCGGAGGAAAAGCGGCCGCCGGATATTTTCGTGCAAAGGGAATAATAAAATATATAAACGAAATAGCAGATATGATTAACAATGATGCTGCAAACGACAAAATCAAAGTGGTTTTTGCCGAAAACTATAATGTATCATACGCAGAAAAAATAATAGCAGGCAGCGATGTTTCATTGCAGGTTTCTACCGCAGGAATGGAAGCTTCGGGAACGGGGAATATGAAATTAATGATGAACGGAGCTGTTACGGCAGGGACAATGGACGGCGCAAATATAGAAATTGTTCAAAAGGCAGGCAAACAAAATAATTATATATTTGGTGCGACAGTAGAAGATATTGAAAAACTGGTCGGCACATATTGCCCCGTCAGCTTTTTAGAAAAAAACCCCAAATTAAAATATGTGGTTAACACATTAATAGACGGCACATTTAGCGATAAAGGAAAGGGCTGGTTTGAAGAAATTTATAATTCTTTGACAAAAACAATCTGGCACAGGGCAGATAATTATTTTGTGTTATACGATTTGCCCGCTTATGTTGAAACATTGTTAAAAGTAAACGAAGACTATAAACAAAAAGATAAATTTGCAATTAAGGCAATTAACAACATAGCTAATTCAGGGTATTTTTCTTCCGACAGAACTATTGCAGAATATGCCAAAGATATATGGAAAATTGACAGCGTATGAAAAGAGGAATATTATTGCCGGTATTCTCATTGCCGAACAAGTACGGAATAGGGAGTTTGGGCAAGGAAGCATATGAATTTGCGGATTTTTTAGCCCAAACAGGTAACAGTTATTGGCAGGTATTACCTCTTAATCCTACTTCTTATGGAGATTCGCCCTATCAATCGCAATCAGCGTATGCGGGCAATCCTTATTTTATAGATTTAGATATAATTAAAGAAAAAGGTTTATTGACGGAAACTGAATGCGCCGCTGAATACAGCGCCGCCAATAAAATTGACTATACCGCCCTCTACAACAGCAGATATAAAATTTTAGAAAAAAGCCTATAAAACATTTTCAACAAAACCACCTCAATCTTTTTTTGAATTTGCTGAAAAAAATTCTCAATGGTTAATACCCTATTGCAGTTATATGATATTAAAATATAAACACGGGGGAAAGCCTTGGACAGAGTGGAATGAATATAAAAGATACAAAAAATTAGAAAATTACAGTACATTAAATTTCTGGTCTTTTATTCAATATCAATTTTTTACTCAATGGGAAGAGTTAAAAGATTACGCCAATGCTAAAGGGATTAAAATAATAGGCGATATGCCTATATATGTATCAATGGATTCCGCTGATGTTTGGTGCGCTCCACAATATTTTCAGTTGTCGCAAAATTTTATTCCTGAAAAAGTCTCGGGAGTTCCGCCCGATTGCTTTTCTCCCGACGGACAGCTATGGGGCAATCCGCTGTATCGCTGGGAAGTGATGGAGAAAGACAATTTTAGTTGGTTTGCAAATAGGTTTAAGCACATGTTCGAAATGTTTGATATTGTTCGTATAGACCATTTCAGAGGATTTTCGGCATATTACAGTATTGATTATGGTGAAAAAACGGCAAGAAAGGGAGAATGGGTAACTGCAACTGGAGAAAAATTATTTTCATTAATAAATATCAAATTCCCAAATGCGCAGGTTATAGCAGAAGACCTTGGAAACATAGACGATAATGTAAAAAGTTTGCTTGATATGACAGGCTATCCCGGCATGAGGATTGCCCAATTTGGCTTTTATCAAAAAGACAGTACACATTTACCTGAGCGATATCCCTCAAACTGCATTGCATATACAGGCACGCACGACAATATGACAGCAAGGCAATGGGCTAAATCGTTACCAAAAAAGACATTAAGATATTTTAGAAAAAAGGTTAAAAAGGGTGTGTTTGAAAAAGATTCATATGCGCTTATAAGAAGTGTTTTAGAAAGCAAAGCGCTAATAGCCATAATACCCATTCAAGATTATTTAAATATAGGACAAAAAGGCAGAATAAATACACCGTCAACTATGGGAAATAATTGGAAATGGAGACTAAAGCCAAATTATAAAAAAATAGAACATAAAATAGCAAATATAAAAAAAGTATTTAATTAAAAGCGACATTATTTCAACTTAAAAACCAAACATTGAAAACTATAAAGTGTTGCATTTCTGATTTCAATTAACAAGCGAAAAATATTAAAATTATTTTAGATAAAACCATTGACAAAAAAAAAGTATAATGTTATTATATATAAGCTGTTTTGAAGGGCAACACACAAGCCTTAACTAAAACGGCATTTGCACACTGACAACTGCATAACAGTATATAGCGATATATACAGATAGAGGACATCAAAAAGAGAAGATAAGACGAAATATATTTTTGAAGTTTTAATCGTGGTAATACACAGGCTTAAAAATGCGAGATAAATTTCGCCGAAGTCTTAACAAAAGTCTTTAAATTTTTAAAGAAAATAGGCA
>JAQVSX010000026.1 GCA_028700355.1 Clostridia bacterium | reverse complement strand
CCAATTTTGGTCGGCAAGCTGAAATTCGCATTCTATTACGCTGTCTGCCGTATAGGGATGATAATTATATACAAGTACGGGATAGCCTTCTGTTACAACCTCTTGGCTTTTTGCAAGGGCAAAAAAACACCTTGCCCTTATCCTTGTAAGTATCTCTATACCGTGATGAGCAATGCGCAATCCCGCTTCCTCTACAGGTTTTATAGCTGTGCCGGGCAATATATCGTGAAATTGAATTAACAGTAAATCTTCAATAGCTTCCCTTATTTCGTTTTTCGGATATTTAACCAAACCGTATGCCGAGGCTGCCGAAGCTATTTTTTCTGTGGCAAATAAAAGATTTTCAAGCTCCCTGTATTTTTGCTTAATGAGTGCCATACTCGACAAACAGCCTGTATTGCATGGCTTTAATGAAGTTTTTATAATATTTGAGTTATCCGCCTTTACTGCGTCAAAATATTCATCGGGTGTGCTGTGCTTTATGTGAATATCTTTACTTAACATTTTTTGCGATAAAGCGGCAATATCGTTTATATCTTTTTCAGAAGGCCCGCCTCCGTGATTTCCCACGCCCCACAAAATCATCAAATTTTCGCCTTCTTCTATGCTGTTTATTCTGTCTTCTATCTTTTCGGCAGCCTGTCCCAACGGGCTGTTGTAAAGCTCATAATGCCTTCTTGTAAATATTTTAGAGCCGTCAAAGCCTTCCCAATAGAAATTATTGCTTTTAAGCGGAAAATCTTTATTTAAGGGGCGGCATACAAGGTAATTTTCGTAGCCGCACTTAGCCATAATCTGAACAAGCCCTCTTGTATGTCCAAAACTGTCAAGATTGATTGCCGTTTTAAAATCTATATCAAATTTTTCTTTAAAATAATTATTTCCTTCGAGTATCTGCCTTACAAAGCCTTCTCCGCTTGGCATAAGGCAATCGGGCTGCAAATACCAGCCCCCTATAATATTCCATCTGCCTTTTTTAACCAATATCTTTATTCTTTCAAAAAGCTCAGGCTCGTATTGCTCTATCCATTTGTATAACAATGCTTCGTTATGGTTAAATATTAATGTATCGTAATTTTCACATAAATACGCTGCGCTGCGGAATGTCGAAACGGCTGCCGCCGCTCCCTCCTCCCATTCCCATAGCCACATAGGGTCTATATGCGCATTGCAAATTAAATATACTTTTTTCATATCACCAAAATACCCTTATATCTACATCTTTAAAGCTCATTTCTATATCGTAAGTTCCCGGCAGTTCATAGCCTATATACATACCGCTGATATATAAATTTTCATAGTCGCAGCCTATCATACAGTCACTTAGCTGTGCCCTTTCAAGAGCTGTGCCAATATACGGCAAAACATCAACGGTTGCCGTTACCCAAGGCGAATCGTAACCGCTTACGATTTGCCCGTCTTTCCAAAAATTGTTGTCCTTGCTGAGAAAATCCTCTCCGCCAAGGTTATATATATATTTTTCGGTCGCCGAGCCTTTAGAGCCGCTGTCTACAAAATCCATCTGATGAGAATATTCCCAGCGGTTATCAAAAATCATTACGCCAAGCCATATCATATCGTCAAATGTGCGTGTATCGGGGTTGCGGTGAGATACATACAGGTAAAGCATCATCATTGCGGAATGTAAGCTCTCGTCTGCTTGCACCGTCATTTTATCTTCAAAATAATTAAGCCTCGAAGTAACCGACGCCACAATTTTTTCTTTATCGCTTATCTTTGTAAAGGGTGAAGGATTTGTCTGATTTGTAAGATTGCGCTCGATAAGAAGATGTGGCCATTCTTGACCTGCCGTCCTGTCTCCGTAAACAAAACACTGAGAGGCTTTTAGCCCCAATTTAAACTCGCCCGTCTTGGTACTTAATTCAAGCAATTTAGATTGGTTGGAATATGAATAAACGTTATTTCCCAAATCGTTAAACTCCGTAATTTCGGGGTTATGAAAGGGATATCTGGTACTCCACTGCGCTAAATTCCAATGGGGCTGGTCAAGGTCTGTTCTTCCGTATTGAAACTTTGTAACAATGCCGAATTTATCGTCGCCGTATGTTTCTTCATCCGCATGCTCGGGATATATAGGCTCGCCGAGTCCCCTAACTCCGAATCCGTTTTTAAAGGTTTTATCTGTAAGCAAACTTGTACCCATATCTGTATCCTTTCCGTTATTGTCGTCGGGAATAATTTCATTGCCGTTGCAGCCTGCAAACATAACAATAAAAATTAAACTTAGTATTATACATATAATTTTTTTCATACTGCTTCACCTAATTTAATTTGTTTTAATATAAGAAACAATGTCTACATTTTTATAGCTCATATCAATATCGTATGTCCCGGGGGTTTCGTAGCCGAAATACATACCGTTGATATAAAGATTTTCAAGTTTAGAATTTTTCATATAGCCATTTCTTTGCGCTTCGCCGAATGCTTTGTGTATAAGCCCTAAAACTTCTACATTGACAGTCCTCCACTCCCCTAAAATAACTTGGTTTTGTGCAGTTTTTAAATTATATTCCGGTGTAAAAAACTCTGAGGCAGCCATATTAAATATCCATTTTTCGGTAGCGCTACCCTTAGAGCCGACATCGGGAAAGCTTTGCTCGGGCGAAAGCACAAAGCGGTTATCAAATACCGAAAGTCCGAACCATAACATATCTGTAAACATAGTCGAAACAGGGTCCCTGTTAGCGACAAACAAATAAAACACGCAAATCGCAGAATGTAAATCCGGATTAGCGTCATTACCCATAAAATCTTCAAAGCTGTTCAGCCTTATATCAAACTGAACTTTTACAGACTGAGATTTTGCAATGCTTGTCTGATTCGGGGGATTAGCTACATTATATATGCGCTTTTCCGTAAACCAATGCGGCCATTCCTGCCCCTGCGTCCTCGGATATTTAAAGCATTCCGATGCCTTTAAGCCCAAGCGATATTCCCCTGTATTTGTATCTACTGTTATATATTTAGAAGGGTTTGTATATTTATAAACACCCTCCGATAACTTCTCAAATTCATAATTTTTCTGCCCTTCCACAAGGTAGGGCGATTGATTTTCAATATCGTGAAAAGGGTATCTTGTAGCCCATTGGCATAAATTCCATTCGGGCGCGGGCAATCCTGTTTTATCATACTGAAACTTAACATTAGGGTCATACATATTGCCGAAAGTCTCAATAGGGTCATTATAAATGGGATTTCCCAAGCCTCTTATAATAAAGCCGTTTTTATAAGTTTTGTCTGTAAGCATAGATACATATGCGTAAGTTTCTTCAGGCTTTGGAGTGTCGTTTGGGCTGCCGCCGTTGTTATTGCCGTTTTGGCAAGAAAACAAAATAAAAACTATTATTACCGACAGCAGCGCCGCCAAAAATTTTTTTAAAAATTTACTGCAATAGTTTAAGCAAGATACCCTTTCCATAATATTATTACCGCCTTAATTTATGCGTTTTTTTATTACAAAGCAGATTGCGGCAAGTAAAACAAAGGCTATCGCCGTTGTCTTAGCGTTTATGCTTCCTCCGCAACCGCAGCCGCTTGCAGCGCCTTCTGCATTGTAAAACATAACATAGGTGTTAACCTTGTTGTTTGCGTCAAAGGTCTTAATTTCAAATACCGCCTTTTTGTCCTGCTCTGATACTGTAACTTCGTCAAGGTCTGTTCCGCTGACTTTATAAAGTTTAAAATTTTCCTTACCTTGCAAATCGTAAGTTACTTCCAAATATTCGGTTATTGCGACATCACTACCTGCAACCTGCCCGTAAAAATTAACTGCCTTTGCCGTGTTTAAAGATAATTCGCTTCGCTTGGAATCTATTTTACCTGAAACATCCTCATAGCTTTTACTGTCTGCTTCCTTAAAATTAATTCCGTCAACCATATAGGGATATACGCCCGCATAAAAATTATTGTCAGCTATAGTCGCTGTAAAGCCGTTTGCGCTGACTGTCTTTTCCTCGAACAGCGAGGTCGTTTCAGACATAGTAGGGCTTTTATCGTTAATTTTTTTAATGGTAAATTGCACCTGCTCGCCTTCGGGCATATTAAATGCGTCTTTATACAAAGCGTTAAAATAAAGCCTGCCGCCGTTGCCTTTTACAAGCTGATTAAAATTATAAAGCGAATACAAAGGGTCTCCCCAGTTAGCATAAGGCACCATAGATTGATAGGTTTCTTCTTCATAGGTATAACTGTAAGCAGGTCCGTGGCTGAATAAATTTTTCTCCCATTCGTCAAGTATGCCGTTTTGGTTTTTATCAATATCATTATACAGGTCTAAATCGCTCTCCTCGGTAGGCCATACAATAGAATCTTCTGTGCGGATATAATAACCGTCGTTAAAATCCACAGCGTAACCCTTGCGTTCGTTTTCGGTTATTTCTCTTATGCTTAGCTTAACATTGCTGTAATCCGTTAAGGGCTGCCAGTCTGTATCGCAAAGCTGAATTGTACTTAAATAACCCGACCAACCCAATACGCCGTCGGCATAACTGCCCGCATCTTCATTATACTCGCCCGTCTGAGGGTCAATAAAGCTGTGAGCTATGCCGATATTGTTAAACTGAATATGGATTACGCCGGGCTGAGCGTTTTCCCCTGTCTGATTGAAAGGTCTCCAAGCCACAAGCATGCCTGCGCCCATATCGTTAGACCAAGATTCGCTGTGCTTAGAATAAAAAGGCACTTCGTTATAAATATCGGTTTTTTCTCCTTTATCCATAAAGGTTATACCAAACCATTTATCAGTACTGTTTAGCTGCCAATTATCCATAGACATTTCAAAGCTGAAACCATTTAGGTCTATTTCGGGAAGGAAAGTAACGCCTATTCCGCCCTTAGACATATTTCCGTAAACCTTCAATTCGTCGTTTGCATAATCTAAATAAGAGCTTATATTGACCTTTTTTGCATTAATTCCAAAACCCTCTGACAAAACATAATTATGGGGTTTCCAATCTTCAGCCGAATAGCTTTGCTCATCGGCAAAGGCAACTGTTGTTGCCGCAAAAAAAACCGAAAACATAAAAACAATACTCAATAAAAAATAAACAGTTTTTTTCATGTTATTCTCCTTAATATTTACTTATTTTCCTTACGGTTAATTTTAAGCAACAATAGAGCGCCCGCAAGAGCAAATGCCGCAATAAAAATCGATATTCCGTTTACAGAGCCGCCGCAACCGCAGCCGTCATTTTCATTTGGTACTTCTTCAGCGTTATTGCTTCCTAAAATAACTATTTTGCTGACAGTTGCATTATCCACTTTAACAGTAGCTTTACCGTTTTCAACAGAGCCTAAAACCTCAGGCAGCGAAACAACTTCGTCGTCGCTGTTTATATAATATACAGCATAGTTGTCATAGGTATCAGGCAAAGTGTACTGCAGCGTTACGGGAGAAGCAATACCCATTGTATCTTCACCTATTTTAGGTGTAACCTTAAAATAGTCTACCAATTCCATACCTGCGCTTTGTGCTCTTGCTATTACATCGTCATAGTTTTCATCTTCTTCATCAAATTTTGTTACTTCTAAGCTGTCTACTATAGAGGGATATACGCCGAATTGACTCATGCTGTCGGCATGAATGGCTACGCTTATTTCTTCGCTTTGTAAAACTTTATCTGCAAGATAATCGGGCTGCGTGCCGTCGCTTGCATTTTTGCCGTTCATTTTATTAACGGTAACTTCTATATCCCTATGAGTATCGTCACTGTACATTGTTACAAACTGAAAATAAGCATCTCTGTTTTCATCGGCAAAATATGTCTTTATTGATGCTAAATTTGTGCTGTGGTTAACTGCAACGCCGGCATTGTCATTTTCGTCTGTCCACTCACCGTCGTTAAAATTAATGTTTAAACCGTCTGCTCCGTCATCTGTTACAGAAAGCTTTACATTATCATAATTTCCGCTGTTTAGTTTTATTGTCGAAACAATACTTTCAGAATCAAATGCTGTCCAGCCCGTTTCCATATATTCGCCTGTTTCAATGTCAATGCCCTTTGCGTTAATATCAAGCATATTAAACACGCCGTTACCTTGCGGTTGAAGCATAATCAGTATACCGTGAAAGGGTGATGTATCGTATGACCAGCCGTTGCCTATGTTAAATGGTGCATATACATCGTAAGGGTTTACATTGTTGGTTATCTCCGCACGGTCAAACAATGCTAAAACCACCCAAGTAAGCTTGTCGGGCGCTTCCAGCTTATCAAATGACATTTCAATAGAAAAATCATTGATATCTACGGGCTGTGTACAGCTGAAACCGGTTGTCGCAACCCCCGCATTTAAAGAGCCTGCAAACGATACAGAGCCTTTCTCCGCATCATAGCTCATAGATGTAGGAATTTCCCAGGTATCAAGCATAAACCTGTGGGGCTTCCAAACCGATGTTGAATACGCATTGTTTTCCTCTGCGTAAACATTGCCTGCAAATACCGATGATATGCAAAATGTAAGCATAATCATCATAACTGCCAGTTTTTTCATAATCTTCTCCTTCTTTTTTTATTTTTTTTTATTAACCTTTAACGCTGCCCAGCACCATGCCCTTAATAAAGTATTTTTGCAGTGCGGGGTAGACAATTAAAATAGGTACCATAATAATAAAGATATTTGCCGAAGCAAGCGAATTGTTGCTTATTTCCCTGTACATAGAGCCTATATTAATAGTGGGAGGCGTTGCCATAAACTGCTGCAAATATGTCTGCAACGGGTAACCTTCGGGCTGTGTGTTGTATATTAAACCGTCAAACCAACTGTTCCAATGCCCTACAAATGCAAACAATACTACGGTGGCTATAATAGGCAACGAAACCGGCAAAATAATAGAAAACAATGTACTGAAATGATTAGAGCCGTCAACATAAGCCGCTTCTTCCAATTCTTTTGGCAGTTGGCGGAAAAAATTCATCATAATAATAGCGCTAAATATCTGAACACCGCCGGGCAATACCAAAGCCCATATAGTATTTTTAAGCCTGAGTCCGTTTGCCACTATCATATATGAAGGAACAAGTCCGCCGCTGAAAAGCATAGCTATAATTACTATCCACATATAAACCGACCTTCCCCTGAAAATATCGGAAGAGCGGGAAAGCGCATATGCAAGCATGGTAGTTAGCAAAAGCGCAACCAATGTGCCTAGCACAGTACGCTGTACGCTTACCCACAGAGCCGTAAAAAACTGTGAGGACGTAAATATATATCCATAAGAATCAATCGTAAAGCCTATGGGAAAAAACTATACATTGCCCGCCTCTACCGAAGATTTAGAACTGAAAGAAACAGCAAGCACAGTCAGCAGGGGCAGTATGCATGACAGCGCTGTCAATATCAATATAATATAGTTAAAAACAGTAAACATCTTATAGCCTTTTGTCGTTTGCTTTACCATAACACCC
>JAQVSX010000025.1 GCA_028700355.1 Clostridia bacterium | reverse complement strand
AACTGCCGCAAAAACTGCAACTGCAAAAACGGCAACAGCTAAAACAACTGCTGTTAAAACTGCAACAGCAAAAACTGCAACAGCTAAGGCAACGCCAAAAACAACTACTGTAAAAACTGCGGCAAAAGAAACCGTAAAAAAAGTAGTGGTTACACCCGCTGTAAGAGCTGCAAAAACAGCCGAAAAAAAAGAAGTTGCTGTCAGCGTAGAGCCGAAAAATAAAGATAATAAGATTACAGCAACGCCAAAATATGACGGTAAATATATTAAGGTAACGCTTATTAAAAGCACAATAGGCTGCAAAAAAAATCAGATAGACACTATAAAGGCTTTGGGACTTAATAAAATAAGGCAGCATAAATTAATAAAAGACAACGCAGCAACAAGAGGAATGATAAACAAAGTAAGTCATCTGGTTTGCGTAAGCGAAGTAAAACAGGAGGCCGGAAAATGAATTTACAAAATTTATCTCCCGCAAAGGAGTCTCGTAAAAAGGTAAAGCGTGTGGGCAGAGGAATAGGCAGCGGAATGGGCAAAACCTCGACACGCGGCCATAAAGGTCAAAACGCAAGGTCGGGCGGAGGCGTTCCTCCAGGATTTGAAGGCGGTCAGATGCCGCTGTCAAGAAGACTACCCAAAAGGGGTTTTAACAATAAGTGGAGGATAGAATACCTTACGGTAAACATTTCCGCTTTAAACAGATATAATAAGGGTACGGAAGTAACAGCCGAAAAGCTTCTTGAAGATGGTGTTATAAAATATAAATCAGTAAATAAAGGGCTAAAAGTTTTAGGAGAGGGTAAACTTGATGTCGCTTTGACAGTTCGCGCGGCTAATTTTTCGGAATCCGCAAAACAGGCAATTGAAAAAGCGGGTGGAAAAGCTGAGGTGGTATAATGTTTGAAACAATTAAAAACGCCTGGAAAATTAAAGAAATAAGAATAAAAATACTGATTACATTAGGGCTTATTCTTATGTTCCGCATAGGAGCGTTTATTCCCGTAGCGGGGATAAATGTCGAGGCTTTTGCGCAGCAGTTTGGTGCCGGCGCAGAAAACCTCAGTTTTCTTAACATAATGAACTCTATTGTGGGCGGCGCTCTTTCAAACGGTACAATTTTTGCTATGGGCATAGGTCCTTACATCAATGCATCAATTATTATGCAGCTGCTGACTGTGGGCATACCCAGACTTGAAAGGCTTCAAAAGGAAGGCGAAGAGGGCAGAAAAAAGATTGCGCAGCTTACACGCTATCTTACCATTGTGCTTGCAATTGTTCAGGCTCTCGGAATCTTACTCGGCTATAAAGGTCTTGTAGATACATCAATATTTAACGGTAAGGTAGAATGGTTGCTGTATATATTTATAATACTGCAATTTGCCGCCGGCACAACGCTTACGATGTGGATAGGTGAAAGAATTACCGAATACGGCGTAGGCAACGGCATATCGCTGTTAATATTTGCGGGTATACTTGCAACTGCAGGTTTGTCTATACAAAGAGAAATACAAAATATTATTGCAGGCGGGGCGCAGGCTTCGACATCGGCATTCAGCTTAATTATATTTCTTGTAATAGTAATCGTTATATTTGCGCTTATTGTCTGGGTAGATTTGGCAGAAAGGAAAATACCCGTTCAATACGCAAAACAGGTAAAGGGCAGAAAGATGTACGGCGGACAGTCTACTCATATTCCCATAAGGATAAACGCTTCGGGCGTGCTGCCTTTAATATTTGCGTATGCAATATTATCATTCCCCTCGCTTATAGTAGGTATGTTTAATATAAGCGGCGGCTTTGCGAATTGGATTAGCATTAACTTAGTGCCCGGCGGATGGCTTTACACCATATTAGTGAGTCTGCTTATTCTGTTTTTTGCGTTCTTTTATGCGCAAATACAGTTTAATCCCGAAGACATATCAAAAAACATTCAGCAATACGGCGGCTTTATTCCGGGAATAAGACCGGGCAGACCGACTACCGATTACCTTAAAAAAATATCAAACAGAATAACATTATTCGGGGCGATATTTTTAGCGGCGATAGCACTTGTGCCTTCATTGGTACTCGGACTTGCTCTGCCGCAGGGAAGCTCGCTGATATCTGCGGTAAGTACAACCGGGCTTTTGATTATAGTAAGTGTTGCGCTTGAATTTGACAAACAGCTTGAAAGTCAGATAATGATGAAGCATTATAAAGGTTTCTTAGATTAATACAGGAGAATTGATGAACATTGTCCTATTGGGAGCCCCCGGAGCAGGTAAAGGAACTCAGGCGGCAAAAATAATAAATGATTTTGAAATAACACATATATCTACGGGAGAGATTTTCCGCAAAAATATTAAGGAAAAAACGCCTCTCGGTGAAAAGGCGCAAAGCTATATAAATGAAGGCAAATTAGTACCCGACAGCATTGTAATAGATATGATGAAAGATAGGCTTTCACAGCAAGACTGCAAAAAGGGTTTTTTGCTTGACGGGTTTCCACGCACAACGGTACAGGCAGAGGCTTTAAGCAAAGCAATGCAGATACACGCAGTTTTAAATCTGCAAATGGACATTAAAACACTTATATACCGCCTGTCAGGCAGAAGAATATGCAGTGGGTGCGGCAATACTACCCATATAGAATTTATGAACGGCATTGATGACTGTAACTGCGGCGGAAGGTATGTACAAAGAGAAGACGATAAGGAAGAAACGGTAAAAAACCGCCTTAAAGTTTATGAGGAACAGACAAAGCCGCTTATAGATTATTTCGCTAAAAAGGGTATTTTAATAAACATTAATGCCGACAGATATAAGGACATTGTCTATCAAGACATATATGAGGCATTAAAAAGTTTAAAATGATTGTAATAAAGACTGAAAACGAAATAATTGCGATGAAAGAGTCTGCAAAAATATTATCAGACACCTTAAAATTGCTTGCCGAAAACATAAAGCCGGGCATAACTACAAAGCAGCTTGACAACATTGCATACGGCTATATAACAAAATGCGGCGCACAGCCATCTTTTTTGAATTATAACGGCTTTCCCGCAAGCATATGCACATCTATAGATGACGAGGTTATACACGGAATACCGTCAAAACGCCGTATAGAAGAAGGGCAGATAATAAGCGTAGATGCGGGAGTATTTTATAAAGGTTATCACTCAGATGCCGCAAGGACATATGCGGTAGGTAAGGTGAGCGAACTAAAACAAAAGCTAATAGAGGTTGCCGAAAAATCTTTTTCAGACGGTATAAAGGTATTAAAAGAAGGTATTCGGCTTGGAGATTTAGGTAGCGCAATACAAAAAACGGTTGAAGAAAACGGTTTTTCTGTGGTGCGTGATATGGTAGGGCACGGTATAGGCGTAAAGTTGCACGAAGACCCTTCCGTCCCCAATTATGGGCAGGCAGGCAGGGGTTTAAGGCTTAAAGCGGGAATGACTCTTGCGATAGAGCCAATGATAAACGCAGGCAGTTATCATATAAAAGTACTTGAAGACAAATGGACGATAAAGACCTGCGACGGCAATCCTTCCGCACATTATGAAAATACGGTGCTGATAACACGGGAAGGTGCCGAAATTTTAACGGCTTGATGTCTTTAAGGAGAAAAATAATTAAAATGGAAGAACAACTTGGTATCGGTTCGGTAGTAATTTCCAAATGCGGAAGAGACAAAGGAAGATACTTTATTGTTTTAAAAAGTGAAGGCGGTTATGTTTATTTAACCGACGGAGCAATGCGAAAACTTGCCTCACCCAAAAAGAAAAAGATTAAACACATAACCATAACGAGCGATAAGCTTGAAAACATCGCAGATAAATTAAAATTAGGCAAAAAAGTTTTTGACGGCGAAATAAAAAGCGCACTGAGAGTTTACAACCAAAAAGAACAATAATAATAATCGGAGGATATTTTGTGTCAAAAGACGATGTAATTGAAGCGGAAGGCGTTATAATGGAGGCTTTGCCCAATGCAAATTTTAAGGTAAAGCTATCTAACGGACATGTAATACACGCTTACATATCCGGCAAACTTAGAATGCATTACATTAAAATTTTACCGGGAGATACGGTAACAATAGAAATGAGTCCCTACGATTTAACTAAGGGGCGCATAATATGGAGAAGCAAGAAATAAATTTCTGCTGTAAAAAAAGGAGGCATTAATATGAAGGTAAGACCATCCGTTAAACCTATGTGCGACAAGTGCAAGGTAATAAAGAGAAACGGCAAAGTAATGATAATTTGCTCTAAAAACAAAAGTCATAAGCAAAAGCAGGGCTGAAATAATGCATGTTACGGCTTATTAATAACAAAGCCGATATTAATATAAAAAGCGAAATAGTAAAAAAATGTTTATAAATATTTGGAGGTGCCGCTAATGGCTCGTATAGCCGGTGTAGATTTACCGAGAGAAAAGCGCGTTGAAATAGGTCTAACTTATATATTTGGAATAGGACTTACAACATCGCAGAAAATTTTAAAAGAATCAGGCGTCAGCCCCGACATAAGGGTTAAGGACCTGTCTGAAACCGATGTCAGCAAAATAAGAGAATATATTGACAAAAACCTGCACGTGGAAGGTGATTTAAAGAGAGAGGTTTCTTTAAACATAAAAAGGCTTATGGAAATAGGCTCTTACCGCGGAGTAAGGCATAGAAAAGGCTTGCCCGTAAGAGGACAAAGCACAAAGAGAAATGCCCGCACAAGAAAAGGTCCCAGAAAGACAGTGGGCAGAGCTAAAAAGAAAGATTAAGGAGGGACTAAATCGTGGCAGCAAAAACAACAGCAGCAACTAAGGGAAAAGGTGCAAAAAGGCGCAAGATTGTAAAAAATGTTGACAAAGGCGCGGCTTATATTCACTCTTCTTTTAATAATACAATAGTAACGATAACCGATGCCAAGGGCAACGCCCTTTCGCAAAGTTCAGCCGGCGCTCTCGGGTTTAAGGGTTCTAAAAAATCTACACCCTTTGCGGCGCAAATGGCAGCAGAGCAGGCAGGCAAACAGGCAAAAGAATACGGCGTAAGCAGCGTAGAGGTTTTCATCAAAGGGCCGGGCGCAGGCAGAGAGGCGGCTAGAAGGGCATTGCAGTCGTGCGATATTAATGTTACATTAATTAAAGACATATCGCCCATACCTCACAACGGTTGCAGACCGCCAAAACGCAGAAGAGTATAATCATTAAGGAGTTATTTAAATGGCAAAATATACAGATTCATCTTGCAGGATATGCAGGCGCGAAGGCGCAAAATTATTCTTAAAAGGCGACAGGTGTTATTCGCCCAAATGCGCCATATCAAAACGTCAGGCCCCTCCGGGTCAGCACGGAGTTTCAAGGAAAAAGCTTTCAGAATACGGCTTGCAGCTTCGTGAAAAGCAAAAGACTAAAAAGACCTACGGCATGCTTGAAAAGCAGTTTAAAAATTATTACAGTGTTGCCGAAAGTATGAGAGGGCAAACAGGCGAAAATATGTTGCAACTGCTTGAACTTCGCCTTGACAATGTTGTATACCGCTTAGGCTTGGCAAAATCAAGGGCGCAGGCAAGGCAGATTGTTAATCATGCTCATATAACAGTAAACGGGAATAAAGTAAATATTCCTTCCTATATATGTAAAGAGGGCGAAGTAATAGCCGCAAAGGAAAATAGAGCAGGCAATAAATATTTTGCAGAAGTTAAAGAACAGAAAAAGCTCAATCTTCCCAAATGGCTTGAATTTAACCCCGAAAAGCTTGAAGGCAAAATCATAGCGCTTCCGCAAAGAGATGACATTGACCTTACAATTTCGGAAAATATGATTGTCGAGCTATACTCAAAATAATTAGTTAGCCGTAAATGAAATAAAAGGAGGATGTTTTTCTTATGATGGAAATTGAAAAACCCCAAATAACAGTAGAGGAAAGCGATGACCTTAGCAACGCAAGGTTTATAGTAGAGCCTTTGGAGCGAGGTTTTGGAATAACCTTGGGCAACTGTTTAAGAAGAATGTTATTATCGTCTCTTCCCGGACTTGCGCCGATTGGCATATTGATAGAAAATGTAAAGCACGAATTTTCTTCTGTTAAGGGAGTTAAAGAAGATGTAACGGAAATCATATTAAATTTAAAGAGCATTGCGTTAAAGACATCAAGCACCGAAAAGGCGTTTAAAAAGATTATGAATTTAAATGTTACAGGTCCTTGCGAAGTTTATGCGCGTGATTTTGAGCCGGATGCCGATATAGAAATTTTAAACCCTGATTTATACATTTGCACGATAGAAGAAGGTGGCATATTAAATATGCAGGTAACCGTAGCAAAGGGAAGGGGTTATAAATCGTCAGAGCACAACAAAAGCGAGAAAAACCCCATAGGATTTATACCTGTGGATTCTATATACACTCCGGTTAAAAAGGTTAATTACAATGTGGAAAGTATCCGTGTAGGTCAGAGCATAGATTTTGACAAGCTTGTACTTGATGTGCAGACTAACGGAGCATTTTCAGGCAGAGAAATTGTTTCGCTTGCCGCCAAAATATTCGGAGAGCATATTAACCTGTTTACAACTTTGGCGGACAATATAAACGATATAGACATATTGGTTTCGCACGAGGAAGACAAACAGTCCCGTGTATTAGAAATGAACATAGAGGATATGGACTTATCTGTACGTTCATATAACTGTTTAAAGAGAGCGAACATTCATACTATCGAAGACCTTATAAAAAGGTCTGAGGAAGATATGCTAAAAGTTAGAAATCTCGGCAGAAAATCTCTTGACGAGGTTATTAATAAAATCAGCAGCTACGGACTGAGCCTGAGAAACAAAGACGAATAAATGTAGGAGGTTATTTTAAATGCCGCAGACAAGAAAATTAAACAAGCCCACAGACCAGCGTATGGCAATGCTTAAAAATCAGGTAAGCGATTTATTATGGCAGGGCAAAATAGAAACAACATATCAAAAGGCTAAGGAAGTATCAAGGATAGCAGAAAAGATACTTACGCTTGCGATAAACACATACGAAGATATCGTAAAACAGCAAATAATAGAAAGGGACGAAAAAGGCAAGGAAACTCCCAAAGAAATAATTAAGGACGGAGTTAAAAAGCTTGCAGCTAGAAGGCGCATTATGTCTAAGGTTTACGATTTGCAGGAAATACGCCAAAAGGGCGAGAGAAAGGCAGCTTTCAAGGCACGCACAGGAGATATCAAGCATCCGTTATTAGAAAAAATATTTAACGAGCTTGCTCCTCAATACGCACAGCGCAATAAGGATAAAGAGCAGGCGGGCGGATATACCCGTGTAATAAAAATAGGTTTCAGACGGGGAGATAACGCCGAAATGGCAGTATTGGAATTAGTTTAACGGCAACTGATAAAGGGCTGTAACCAAACGGTTACAGCCCTTAGTTTTTTAAGAATTTACGGCATCATCTGAGATCGGA
>JAQVSX010000024.1 GCA_028700355.1 Clostridia bacterium | reverse complement strand
ATAGCAGATATGACGGAAAAGATAACAGATACTAACTCAGCCACAGAAATGGCGGAAAAACAGCTTAATACTTTTAAAGGCTCCTCAGAATTATTAAAATCCGAGCTTGAAGAGTTATCTATAACAATAGGTAATATGCTGATACCTATACTTAGGAAGCTTATATCCGGAAATGTAATATCCGTAGTTGAAAAGTTTAATGCTCTTTCAGATAATGCAAAAGAATTAGCAGTAAAAATTGGTGTAATAGCAGCTGCAATAGGTCCTTTACTTATAGTACTATCAAAGGTAATAAAACTCGTTTGTCTTGAGCAGATAAATTTTTAGCACTTTATAATAATTTAAGGATGCGCAATATTGAGCCTTTAACATTGTTTTGTGAGATATAATCCAATTGTCTAATCCTTATTATTCCACCGCAACTAATACTGCCATAATAAAGGCGCTCTATGATTTATTTTCGTAGAGGCTTTTTTAAGTACTGTGAATAATTTAACTGTATTATGCAAAAATTAAATTTAAGGCTTGAAAAAGCACTAACAAGGAGGATTTTTTTATGTACGAACAAGGTTATCAGGGCCAAGACGATAAATCAGTATTTAAGGGCGATTTTCAAAATCAAAGTTTAGACAGCCAAAATCAGAAGCAGGGCGGGCAGAACGCCGACAAACAGCAGGATAATGAAAATATTAAAGTGTTAAACGAAGTATATCAAAATGCGGCAATGGGCAAACAGTCTATAAGCAATATTATAACAAAGATTGATAGTGAAGATTTTAAAAAAGATATTATGAAGGCTTATGAAAATTATGAGGAAATTTGCAGCAAGGCAAGTATGGAAATTATGAATACGGGGGAACGGCCACGGGAAAAAAATCCCTTTTCTAAAGCAATGCTTTGGGGCATGGTAAATGTTTCCGCAATAGTAGATGATACTTCCTCTAACCTTGCCAACATAATAATTAAGGGCTGCAACAATAGTAAAAATAAAATTACTAAGGTTTTAAACCAAACGGGCAATATTGACGAAAAAACGCAGCAAATAGCCGATGATTATTTAAATTGCGAACAGCAATGTATTGAAAATATGCAAAAATTTTTATAATAGAGAAGCTCTAAAAAGCCCATTCGAAAAATTTGAAGCAGAAATTGCCGTTTGGACAATGCTAATAGTAGCGCCATAAGAGATTCCCAATAATATTATATAAGTTTTAAAGCCGCCTACGGTGCGGCTTTTTTTATGTTTTTTCAGTCTGTATTTCTACTTATATATTTATTTAGCGCATATATTATATCTTTATCGGCTATATCTGCTATGCAGCCGACGGGGTTTGTCGGGGGCTTTTCAAAGCTTTGACAGCTCTCTTGCAGCAGAGGTTGCTCTTTTTCTTTTGTCTTGCTAAAAAATTGTGTAATCACAGGTAAAAATTTTAAAATAGATTCGATGTCGATATCTTTCAATACGCTGCTTTCGCTGCTGTTAAAAACCGATATAATGCTTTTTATATCGTCTGAATTATTCAGTAGCCCCTTAAAACCTTCCTGACTTATCTTTGCAAGAATAGGTAAAAGCGGCAGATATTTAATATATTTGCCCTTTAATATTTTTTCCAGTGCGCCGCTGTTGCCTAAGTTTGGCAAAAGCTGCGCTAAGTCTTGCATATTTTTGCCTTTAAATAAATCTAAAAATTCTGTAAATAAGCTGCCTAAATTTTTAATATCCATATTTTATACTACCGTTTATTCTCATTATATTATATTACAGCATATTATAAAATAGAGATAATATATTACTTAAAAGGTGTTTTATATGAAAGATTTTAAAAACTATGTAAATTCCGATAATAACAAAAAAAATGAAGGCTTTTCGGATAAGCAAACTGAGCAAAAAACCGCAGATATGCCGAAGCTGTCAGACTTTAAAGATGACGATGTAAAAATGATTAGCTCTTTAACCAAAAAATACTCAAACAATAAAGAAAAGCTTGTTCAGGATATTGTAAGCCTTGCCGAAAAAAACAAAAAAGAGGGGAAGCTAAATAATAAACAGCTTGAAGAATTTGAAAAAAAAATATCGCCTATGCTAAGCAGCAAACAAAAGAAAATGCTTGACGATATTATGGGGATAATAAAAAAAGCGTGATTGCTAACGCAATCGCAGCTTTGCTGCCCGCGTACTTCGTACGCACGCTTTTTTTGAAACAGGCGGAATTACTGCCAAATGCCAAAGCCTGCGGCTTTGTCGCTTGCCGATAATTCCTTTGTTATAAAAATACACTCTCAACAGGTTTTTACATAATGAAAAAACGCAATATATTGCATACGCTTTTTTTGAAACAGGCTAAGTTACTTGCCAAATGCCGAAGCCTGCGGGTTTGTCGCCCCGCCGATAATTCCTTTGTTATAAAAATACACTCTCAACTGGTTTTTACATAATGAAAAAGCGCAATATATTGCATACGCTTTTTTTGAAACAGGCTAAGTTACTTGCCAAATAGGGGAGACTTGCGGCAGTTCCAAGCATTACATACCGAATATGGTAAAATATATTTTTTGCACCGTAGAATATTCTATTTCGTATATTATTTCGCCTTGCTCGTCTGTTTCGCCGGTATCTATAATTTCCTCACGAGGGTTATCATAGCTTATCGTACCTTCCTTTACGCCGGAAATCTTTAAGTATAAATCGTTAAAAAAATTTGTAATTCCGCTGAAAAAATTTTCATATTTTTGCCAAAAAAGAAACGCATTATGGCTTTCTTTTATAATCAGCGGGCTTAGTTTTAAATTTTCATATTCTTCTTGACCGTTAGTGTTATATACCGCACTTTGCATCTGACCGAATGTTGCGCTATATCCGCTGTATCTTAAATATTCGTCGTCAGAATTAAGCAGTATATAATATGATATTAAATTAGCTTCGTTCTCTCTCATAACGCCTGAGGCATGCGCCATTTCGTGAGCCATAACGATAGGCAAATTCTGAGGCGGTATATTTATGTTTATATTCGGCTCTGCAGTAATAGACATAAAAACGCCTGAAAACTGCATATAAGACATAATTTCTGAAAATATCATCGGCTTTGCCCTCGGCACTTTATTAAAATAATCGTCGCCAAGTTTTAAAAATTCTTTTCTCAGTTTATCTGAAAGCTTTTCAAAGCTGTACGGCGGTATTATATTTCCGCTTTCATTCCTGTCAAAGCTTTCGGCTATGGCATTGTAATCATTTAAAAAATATTCGGCGGCGGCATATACCTGCGTTTTTTCTGGCTTTTTTTCATCAAGGTTTAAGCTTACATAATTTCTGTTATAGCAAAATGATGCCGTAATATTATATAGTATAACTATGCTTAAAAACACCGATATTACGGCTAATACCCTTTTAACCGCTCTTAAATAGTTTTTTTTAACAAGAAGCCTTATGGTTTTTATAATAAAATATATCAGATAAATAATCAGCGCAGCAACAATTATCTCAAACAACGAAAAAGAAAATAAAGAGCTTAAACTGCCCATGCCTGAAATATAATACCTTGAAACGCCCCGTGCAAAAATATATTCGCTTATATAAGTGTTTAGTTTAAGCAGCGACAAAACAGTCAATATCAATATAAGCACGGCTATGGTTATTAATTGTTTTTTTGACGCATATATAAACTTTTTTAAATTTTTAAAAAAAGTATTCATATTTAAATAATTTTTAGCTTTTATTTTATTATATCATAAATTATAAAAAAAGGCGGTATTAACTGTTATACCGCCTTTAATATAAATGCCTTTTTATTAGTGCTTCGTTTCAGAAACCCTTGCTTCTTTTTTATTTTTTATATCGTAACGCTTATCATACTGCTTAATAACTTCTTCGGCAGAATTACCTTCCATAAGCAACTGCACATCTTCGGAATATATCGTTTCCCTTTCGATTAATACCCTTGCCATATTTTCAAGTATGCTCTGTTTTTCGGTGAGTATATCGATGGCTTTTTTATAACAGGTAGTCATTATTTCTGACACCTCTGCATCTATTTTTGCGTTCATTTCCTCACTGAATTTATTATGCGTCGAAAAATCCCTGCCTATAAATACATCCTTGTCGGTACCGTAATATACAAGCCCCAATTTGCTCATTCCAAATTCTTTAACCATTTTTCTCGCAATTTCTGTGGACCTTTGTAAATCTGATATTGCGCCTGCGCAGACATCCTGTATTATTATTTCTTCTGCCGCCCTGCCTCCCAGCATCATAGTAATCATACTAAGCATTTTATTTTTGCTTATATGGTCTTCGTCGCTGTCCGGTCTGGTCATAGTGTAGCCCGCAGCCTTACCGCGGGGTATTATCGAAATTTCATGCACGGGATCGCAATGGGGAAGGCTTTTAGCTATTATGGCATGCCCCGATTCGTGATATGAAGTAATCCTTCTGTCCGCTTCGGTAATAAGCCTGCTTCTCTTTTGAGGTCCCATTATAACCTTGTTAATACCTTCATAAATATCGCCCATTTCTATAATTTTTCTACCTGCCCTTACCGCAAGTATCGCCGCTTCGTTTAACAGATTTTCTATATCTGCGCCGGAAAATCCGCCGGTAAGCCTTGCTATTGTTTTAAAATTAATGTCAGATGCAAGCGGCTTATTGCGTGAATGCACCTTTAATATTGCCTCCCTTCCTCTGACATCGGGAATATTTACAAATATCTGTCTGTCAAAGCGCCCCGGTCTTAAAAGTGCCGGGTCCAATATATCCGCCCTGTTTGTAGCCGCCATAATAATAATGCCTTCGTTTGTCTCAAAACCGTCCATCTGAACAAGTAATTGGTTAAGCGTCTGTTCCCTTTCGTCGTGTCCGCCGCCAAGACCTGCACCTCTCTGCCTGCCGACTGCATCAATTTCGTCAATAAAAACTATGCAGGGCATATTCTTTTTAGCCACTTCAAACATATCACGCACGCGCGATGCTCCAACACCTACAAACATTTCAACAAAATCAGAGCCGGATATGGAAAAAAACGGCACATTAGCTTCGCCGGCTACCGCTTTGGCAAAAAGCGTTTTTCCCGTTCCCGGAGGGCCTACAAGAAGTACCCCCTTAGGTATGCGCGCGCCAAGTTCGGAAAACTTTTTGGGGCTTTTTAAAAATTCTACAATTTCTTTAAGTTCTTCCTTTTCCTCTTCTGCGCCGGCAACATCGTTAAACCTTACCTTAACATTTTCGTTTGCCCTTGCTCTGGATTTTCCAAAGCCCATTGTGCCGCTCTTGCCTGCGCCCATCATTTGCCTTAGTATTATAAACATAATAACTACAAACAGTATCGTGGTCGCAATAGAAATTATGCTGGGTATTATATTGCCGTTGCTAAGCGGCTTTACATCAATGGGAACTATGGTAGAGACAGACTGCGTATCGTCGTCTTTTATTTCCTGCCGTATTTCGAATATGCGAGTTTCAAAGGTTACTCTGCTTGTAAAGTTTGTTTTATATTTAGGCAAATCCCCTTCGTACATTATAGCTGAATCGTCTTCAATAACAAGCCGTGTTATAACGCTGTCGTTTGACTTTGACTGCGCCTCGTAATAATCAAAAAACCAAAACGGGTCTTTTTCTACCGGCTTGGGCGTTAATAAATTCATAATAAAAAGATACATAAGAGTGGCAAGCACCAAAAAGCCTGCTATTGTAATCATGCGTTTAATATTAGGTTTCACTAAATTACTCCTTAATTAAAAGCTTTAAGTATAGCTTTTAAGATAACATTTTACCATAAATTGTTTTTATTATCAACTTTATAACAAATCATTTGTAGACAAAGCATATTTTTATTGCTATAATATATACGTAACTTATGCGGGAGAATTATATATAATGGCAAAAATAACTTCATTTTCCAATCAAAAGGGGGGTGTGGGTAAAACCACAACCTGCGTTAATCTTTCCGCTTATCTTGCCGTAATGGGCAAGCGAGTACTGCTTATCGATATAGACCCGCAGGGCAATTCCACATCGGGATTCGGGGTAAACAAAACAAATTTAGATAAATCAACATATAGCCTTATCAGCGGCGACTATGCCGACATTAAAGAGGTCATAACAAGCACTTCAATAAAAAACCTTGACATAATACCGTCGAATATCGACCTTGCCGGCGCAGAAATAGAACTTGCTAATCAAAAAAACAGGGAATGGGTGCTTGCCCGTGCTATAAAACCGATAACGGATAATTACGATTATATAACAATAGATTGTCCTCCTTCTTTAGGTCTGCTGACTTTAAACGCCCTTGTCGCAAGCAACAGCGTTCTGATACCCATACAGTCAGAATATTACGCTCTCGAAGGTTTATCCCAGCTTATGAATACCATACGACTGGTAATGAAGCTGAATCCCGAACTTAAATTAGAGGGCGTTCTCCTTACAATGTACGATAAGCGCTCTGTAATGAGCCGTCAGATTGCGCATGAAATATCTAAGTATTTCGGAAATAAAATGTATAAAACAAAAATACCGCGCAATATAAGGTTATCCGAAGCTCCCAGCCACGGCAAGCCCATACACCTGCACGACTCACGCAGCTCGGGCGGCTTAGCTTACGCAGCTTTGGCAAGGGAATTTATTTCAAGATAATTATTTAAAATTCTATATATAATATAGCGTATTTTATATATAATTATGCCTATATTAGTCAACGACTTTTTAAAAGGAGAAATACAAATGGCAATTAACAGAGGATTAGGTAAAGGTCTGTCTGCTCTTTTTTCCGATACCGATGCAGAATATGAAAATTCTTCCTCAAAAAACAAACCGCATACAGAAAACAGCTCTTTAAATGTTTCGGTTGAAGATATATATGCCAATCCGTACCAGCCGAGAAAAACATTTTCGGCACAATCAATAAGCGAATTATCTCTTTCTATAAAGGAACATGGCATATTGCAGCCGATAATTGTCTGCAAGAAAAACGAAAAATATATGATAATTGCGGGAGAGCGGCGCTTTAAGGCGGCATTGGAAGCGGGACTAAGTAAGGTGCCGGTAATAGTAAAAGATTTTTCCGAACAAAAGATTATGGAAGTTTCCCTGATAGAAAATTTGCAGCGTGAGGATTTAAACGCAATTGAGGCGGCGTATGCAATAAAGATGCTAATTGACAAATATTCTCTTACGCAGGAAGAATTATCACAGCGTATAGGTAAATCAAGGTCCTCTATCGCCAACCTTTTAAGGCTGCTTACATTGCCGTCAGAAGTGCTGAATTTTGTTAAGCAAAATGTAATTTCAGAGGGGCATGCGAGATGCCTTATAGGTCTGGAAAAGGAAAAGGCGATTTATTTAGCTAAAATGACGGTAGAAAAAAAGCTCAGCGTAAGAGAGCTTGAAAAACTTGTAAAATCTACCTCAATGCCCAAAGTAAAAAAGGGTATGCCGCCA
>JAQVSX010000023.1 GCA_028700355.1 Clostridia bacterium | reverse complement strand
ATTAGCTTTAAGAGTGGGAAAAACAAAATCTTTAACAAATTCTTCCTTAATGTCTTCAATATAAATTTTGCTTGCACCCGTCTTTATTGCCTTTTCTTTTAGTGGGGCAAGCTCTTCGCCCTGTCCTACATCGGCGGCGACGGCAATTACTTCGCAGTCGTAATTTTCTTTAAGCCAAGGGATAATTATTGATGTGTCTAATCCTCCCGAATAAGCAAGTACTATTTTCATTTTACTCATAAATACAGGTCTCCCTTTATATAAAAATTTTTTTTTAATTGACTAAAATTACAAAATCACTTATTATAATATATAGTATATAACAAGCGTTTTTTTAAAATATATTATTATTATAATTTATTACAATAAAATTAGCAAATTAATTGCAGGGTAAAGGTACATAAGTTGACGATTTTAGGCATAGACCCCGGCTTGGCAACGGTAGGTTACGGCATTATAATAAAGGGTGAAAAAAATATATGCGCCGATTACGGCATAATAAGCACGCCTAAGCAGCTTTGCGTGACAGAAAGGCTTATGCAAATAGGCAGTTCCCTTGAAGAAATAATTTTAAAGCACCGCCCCGATGCTGTCGCCGTAGAAGAATTGTTTTTTAATACAAATGTAAAGACGGCTATAAATGTTGCTCACGCAAGAGGGGTGATAATTTATACCGCAAAAAAAATGGGCTGCAAGTTGTACGAATACACGCCGCTGCAAATAAAGCAGGGGCTGACCGGTTACGGCAGGGCAGACAAAAATCAGATACAGCAAATGGTAAAGCTGCTGCTTTGTTTAAACAAATTGCCCCGCCCCGACGATGCCGCCGATGCGCTTGCGGTTGCGCTTTGCCACTTGCAGACTAACAGATTTTCAGAAATGTATCAGGCATAAAGGAAAGATTATGTTTTACTATATAAAAGGCACATTAGCCGAAATAGAAGAAAACGCAGCAATTGTGGAAAACAGCGGAATAGCCTATAAAATAAGCGTTTCGTCAAACACTTTGGTAAAGATTGCCGACAGCAAACAGGTGCAGCTGTATACCTATATGCATTTAAGGGAAGACGCAGTTACGCTTTACGGCTTTTATTCCTTAGAGGAAAAGCGAATGTTTGAAAACCTTATCACCGTAAGCGGTGTTGGCTGTAAGGTTGCGCTTGCGGTGCTTTCGGGAATGTCGCTGAAAGACCTTGCCGTAAGCATAGCAAACGCTGATACCGTAATGCTTTCACGCATTAAGGGCATTGGCAAAAAAACCGCAGAAAGAATTGTTTTAGAGCTTAAAGAAAAGGTAGACTCTCAGGGCAGTGAAATATCATTTTCTCAAACAGAAACGGTCGGCGGCATTGAGCAGGACGCTTATTCGGCGCTGCTTGCGCTGGGGCTTAAAAAAGGCGAATGCGCCGCCGCTGTAAAAAAAGCGGTAGCAGACGGAGCGCAGACGGCGCAGCAGATAATAAGCATAGTGTTAAAGAAGATATAAAAATTATAATTTAAAATTAAGGCGAGTATGGATAATTACGAACAAAGATTTATAACCAGCACAAAACTTGAAAACGAAACGGAAACGGAAAATGTACTCCGCCCCAAAACCTTGGAGGACTTTGTAGGTCAGCAAAAGATAAAGGACAGCCTTGTTGTATTTATAGAGGCGGCAAAGAACAGGGACGAGGCGCTTGACCATGTACTTTTATACGGTCCGCCGGGGCTTGGCAAGACGACGCTTTCACGTATAATAGCGGGGCAGCTCGGCAGGCAGATAAGGGTAACTTCGGGCCCTGCGATAGAGCGTGCCGCCGACCTTGCGGCAATACTTACCAATATAGGCGAGGGCGACGTGCTTTTTATTGACGAAATACACCGCTTAAACCATTCCGTTGAAGAAATACTTTATCCCGCAATGGAAGATTATGCGCTTGATTTTATTATAGGAAAGGGGCCGTCTGCAAAGAGCATACGTATAGACCTGCCTAAATTCACTTTGATTGGCGCAACGACGAGGGCGGGAATGTTGACTTCGCCGCTTAGGGACAGATTCGGCGTTATATTTCGTATGGAAAACTATACAGACAGCGAGCTTGAATCTATTCTAAAGCGTTCTGCTAAAATGTTGGGTATAGAAATTAAAGAAAAAGCCGCAAAAGAAATTGCCCGCCGTTCAAGAGGCACTCCCAGAATTGCCAACCGCCTTTTAAAGCGTGTTCGTGATTTTGCAGAGGTGCTTGGCAGTGCAATTGATTTGGAGCTTTCACGCAAGGCGTTAAAGATTATGGGTATTGACGAAATGGGGCTTGACAATATTGATAAAAGAATGCTTGAAACAATAATAGATAATTTTGGCGGCGGCCCTGTGGGGCTTGACACGATTGCGGCGGCGATAAATGAGGACAATGTAACGATAGAAGATGTTTACGAGCCTTTTTTGCTGCAAAAGGGTTTTATTGCGAGAACGAATAGGGGCAGGATTGCGCTTGACCTTGCATATAAACACCTCGGCAAAAAGCGGAGCGGCGGCAGTCAGCTTGATTTATTTGAGGAAAGCGCCGATGAAAACAAGTGATTTTGACTACTATCTGCCCGAGCGGCTTATAGCGCAAACGCCGTTAGCTCGCAGGGAAAATTCCCGCCTACTTGCCTATGATATAAGTAATGATAAAACTGTGCACGATAATTTTTTTAATATACAAAATTATTTAAAAAAAGGCGATTTGCTTTGCATAAACAATACAAGAGTGCTGCCCGCAAGGCTTTACGGCAAAACCGAAAATGGCGGAGCTATGGAATTTCTGCTATTAAAACGCATACAGGGCGATACATGGGAGGTGCTTGTAAAGCCCGGTAAAAAGGCAAGGATAGGCGCAGGAATAACATTTTCGCCTAAGCTTAGCGCAAAGGTTACGGGAATGGGGCAAGACGGCACACGCATAGCGGATTTTTTTTATCAGGGCAATTTTGAAAACCTTTTGCAGCAAACGGGGGAAATGCCGCTGCCCCATTATATCAAACAAAAGCTTGACGACGGCGAAAGATATCAAACCGTATATTCTCAGCATATAGGCTCTGCGGCTGCTCCGACGGCGGGACTGCATTTTACGCCCGACCTTATGCAAAGGCTTGAAAACTGCGGTATAAATTTTGCAAGGGTATTGCTGCATGTGGGGCTTGGAACATTCCGCCCCGTAAAGACAGAAGATATATCGCAGCACAAAATGCATAGCGAATACTTTGAGGTTTCTGAAAAAGCGGCGCAGCAGATTAACGATGCAAAGCGGCAGGGGCGCAGGGTAATTGCCGTTGGCACTACTACTGTAAGGGTGTTAGAGTCCATAGCAGACGAAAAAGGCTTTGTAAAAAGCTGCAAAGGCGAAACCGATATATTTATATACCCGGGATATAAATTAAAATGCGTAGACGCTCTTATAACAAACTTTCATTTGCCAAGGTCTACGCTTATAATGCTTGTTTCGGCATTTGCGGGCAGGGAAAACACGCTTAAATTATACAATGAAGCAGTAAAAGAGCAGTACCGCTTTTACAGCCTCGGCGATGCGATGCTGCTTTACTGATTTTATTTTTCTGTTTGCCCGTCTAATCTACCTTTTTAGCGACAAAAATTGCTATATATACATCTTCGCCTACACCTACAAGTGATTCATCATTGTAAAGATCGATATAACCGGATTCGTAACAATTATCTTCAGAAGGATGAAGATAAAATTCTCTTTCAAAAACATCTTCAGAACTTAAAAAATAATCGCTGTCAAAAGTCGGAGGCTCTGATACAAAAATATAATAAATTTTTTCCGGCACTTCGGTATGATTTTCAACCTTTGATTCTAATACTATTTTAACATAGCTGTTTTCAATATCAAATTTTACATCAGTATATTTAGAGGTTAAATATTTAGTACTACTTTCGTTTTCACCGTTTAAAAATTTATAATTGTAGTGAATAGTGTCACCAAATGTATAGATATGACATTCGCCTTTTACTACAATATCTCCGCTGATATTAAAAACGATATTTTCTTTTAGTATAATTTTTCCGACATAATGGCCGTTGGAATTTTTGTTCCATTCAATTTCAAGCGGCTCATCTGCCTCTGAGGTAGCGGTAACATAATCTTTTAAAGCTTCTTCATCTATATGGTAATATTCATCAGGATTCTTTATCCACAATTTCAAATGCACTTCTTCATTCTTTTCATAAATGTGTATGTCAGGATTATCAGTTTGTGTAGATGAAAATCCCTCTTTATCGGAAATTGAGTAATCAATTTTTTCAAGATGTTCAGCATTAGAAGAAAGCAGCTTTACACTGTATTCTTCTTTGTTTTCGTCTTTACACCCGTATAGAAATACTATGGGTAATAAAATAATAAAAAATATTGCTAAAAAAATTTTACCTTTTTTCATAAGTTACTCCTAAGGTTTTATTGTATTTATACTTTTATTATATAAGTATTAATCATAAAAGTCAATATATTATAGAATTTGTATAATTAAGCATATTTTAAATAAAAAGTATCTGATAGAAGTATTTGATTTATTATTTAATATTTATTATAATAGGCAGGGAAAACACTCTTAAATTATACAATGAAGCAGTAAAAGAGCAGTACCGCTTTTACAGCCTCGGCGATGCGATGATACTGTATTGAAATAGATAAAAAAAGAAAATATGGTTACGGAGAACTGAATGAATTATATAGGCTCAAAATTTTCGCTGATAGATTTTTTAAAACAATCTATTACCGATACTTTAATACAAAATAATGAAATACGGACTCCAAACAAAATGGTTTTTGCCGACCTGTTTGCAGGTACAGGCATTGTAAGCGGTTCTTTTAAATCGATGGGCTATTCTATTATAGCAAATGATATTCAGTATTACAGTTATATTATAAGCAAGCATATGATAGAAAATAACGGTAATCTTAATAAAGAAAGGAGCGATTATCTTATAGAAAAATTAAATAACATTGAAGGTATAGAAGGTTTTATATATAATAATTATTCTTTTGAAGGAACAATAGGGCAAGAATTTAGAAGAATGTATTTTTCCGCAGAAAACGCAAAGAAATGTGATGCTATAAGGTCAGAAATTGAAAAATGGAAACAAAGTAATTATATAAAAGAAAATGAATATTATTTTTTGTTAGGCTCACTGATTAACAGTATAGATAAATATGCAAATACCGCTTCGGTATATGGCGCATATTTAAAAAAACTAAAAAAGTCTGCGCAAAAAACTATGGTATTATCTGCATTGCCGATTATGATAGGGGAAGTTGATTGTAAAGTTTATAATAAGGACATTAGCCATTTAATAAAAGAAGTTTCAGGCGATATTCTGTATCTTGACCCCCCATATAATGCAAGGCAGTATTGTGCCAATTATCATATTCTTGAAACTATTGCAAAAAACGACAATCCAATAATCAGGGGAAAGACCGGTTTGCGTGATTATAACGAGCAAAAAAGTGTATTTTGCATAAAAAACAAGGTTGAAAAAGCATTTGAAAACTTAATAAAGAGCGCAAAATTTAAATACATATTTTTGAGTTATAATAATGAAGGTTTAATGAAACTTGACACCATAAAAAATATTATGTGTAAATATGGCAAGTATTCTGTATATACACAAGAGTACAGAAGATTTAAAGCTGATAATGAACGCATTAACAAAGCTGATTCAACGCTTGAATATTTGCATTGTTTGGTTAAATTTAGCAATGGGTAAAATCAACGATTTAGATATTAACAATTGGAAGGAATTAACTAACATATGGACAGACAGCCTATGGATAATTCCGCAGCGTGATAATTCAGGTGTTCATAATGCACATTATCACGGTAATTTTGTTCCGCAAATAGTATATCAATTACTATCCCGATATACAAAAAAGGGTGATTTTGTTTTAGACCCCTTTTCAGGCAGCGGTACAACTTTGATTGAAGCACAGAGAATGCGTAGAAATTCCATAGGTATTGAATTACAAAAAAAGGTTGCTCAAGAATCAATAAAAAGAATCTACACAGAGCATAAAAGCGGAATTATTGCCGATACCTTTGTCGATAACAGCATGACATTTGATACCAACAGAATATTATCAACTTATAATATTAAAAATGTACAATTTATAATATATCATCCTCCATATTGGGATATCATAAAATTTAGCGATGACCCTTTTGACTTGTCAAATTCAAAATCAGTAAGCGAATTTATTGATAAATACCGAAAAGTAGTGAATAATACCTGTAAAATACTTGAAAAAGGGCGCTATTGCGCCGTTGTAATAGCAGACAAATATGCAAACAGCCAGATAGTGCCGCTTGGTTTTTATTGTATGCAAGCTATGCAAGAGGAAGGCTTAATATTAAAAGCAACTATAATTAAAAATTTTGAAGAAACCAAAGGCAAGGCAAATCAAAAAGCTTTGTGGCGGCATAGGGCATTGCAAAATGGTTTATTTATATTTAAGCATGAATATATTTTTGTGTTCAGAAAAGGCTTTTAATCTTTTTTTATCAAGTGTTTTTTAAATTCTAGCGGGTCATACCAATAGCAACCGATACAGGCATATTCTTCATTATTATGTATTGCTTGACCTATATAATAAGACATAGGATATCCTAATATTTTTGCATCAAATCGAATACCTGTTTTTCGGCAGACCTTACAAAATTGACGCTTTGCATCATTGGCAGCTTTGCTTAAAGGTTGAAAATCTTCAAGTTTTTGGTTTTCATTTTTCATTACCCTGTCTTCATTTTTCATTCCGTTTTTATGGTCGATTTCTGGGTTTGAAGTGCCTAACACTACGCAGCGCATAGCCTTGATTTTCTTTTTTATATCCGCTCGAATATGTTGTGAATAATCATCATTATTAAAACCTGTTAATCTTATACGGTCAATCCTGTTACCTTTTGTTTTGGTTTTGTCAAATTCGATTGAAAATTTTTTTGCAAGTGTAGATTCTTTTCTTGCCCAAGAAGCGCCGTTTCCAAATGAAAGCGCCGAATATTTGCCGATAAATTCAGATACATCAACCCAACGGCTATTGCCGTTTTCATCAGGATTCGCAAGCTCAATAAACAATTCTGTTTTTGTCATTTGTATAACCTCCTTAAAAATCAAAAAAAATGTTTAAAGTAACCTCAAGAGCATTTGTAATTTTTTCCAAAGTAACAATAGAAATATTGCGCTTTCCTACTTCCAAACTTGCTATATATGTTCTATGAACACCTGAGCGGAATCCAAGTTCCTCTTGACTAATATTAAGTTTGTTTCGTAATTCTTTAATTCTTTTTCCAACTTTTTCTTGAATCATTATAATTACTCCTGATAAGATAAATAAATTATATATAATTGTTACTTATTTCTCAACACTCAATAAGTAACAATCTTCAATAAAAAAAGGCTGTAACACTTATTTTGTTACAGCCCCTTTAATATGATATGAAGTATCTATTTAGCAACCATATCGTACATTGTGTACAGTCCGCATTTTTTGTTTTTTATAAATTGTGCCGCTTTAAGCGCACCTTCTGCAAATATCTTTTTGCTAAGTGCAGTATGCGAAAGGGTGATAATTTCGTCGTTGCCGAAAAAATGCACCTGATGTTCGCCCGAAACTGTTCCGCCCCTTACGGAATGTATGCCTATGTCGGCGGTTTCTCTTTTGTCGTTTAAGGAGTGCCTGCCGTAAACATATTTGCGTTTTCCGTCAAATACGCTGTTAATGCTGTTAGCAAGCGTAAGCGCCGTGCCGCTCGGTGAGTCTACTTTTTTG
>JAQVSX010000022.1 GCA_028700355.1 Clostridia bacterium | reverse complement strand
CTGACCTCGAAAGCGTGGAAAAAAGGCTTGACGAGGCAAAGAGCCTTATTAAAACGGGCGACAAAAAATATGTCTTGCAAAGCGAAGCGCTGCAAAAACTCTTTAACCATCTTTCGCAGCAAAAGCCCGCAAGGGATTTTTTGCCGAACAAAGAAGAAAAGCCCTTTATCGACGAGCTTTTTTTACTTACAAATAAGCCCGTCATATATGTTGCGAATATTTCAGAAGACAATTTAAGCAGCCCATATGACAGCAAATACGCTCAAACAGTATCTGATTATGCAAAAGAGCATAATGCCGAATGCGTTGCACTGTGCGCCAAAATAGAGCAAGAGCTTGTCTCTTTAAACGACAGCGACAGAAAAATGTTTATGGAAGATTTAGGCATAAAAAGCAGCGGACTTGACCTTCTTATCGCAGCCTGCTATAACCTACTCGGGCTAATCAGCTTTCTGACTGCGGGAGAAAAAGAAACCCGTGCTTGGACAATAGAAAAAGGAACAAAGGCGGCGCAGGCGGCGGGCAAAATACACACAGATTTTGAAAGGGGCTTTATCCGTGCCGAAGTTGTCGACTATGAAACGCTTATGCAGTGCGGCAGCTTTAACGCCGCAAAGGAAAAAGGCAAAGTTCGCTCCGAAGGCAGAGATTATACTGTTAAAGACGGAGATGTAATGCTGTTTAGGTTTAATGTGTAATAATGCCGCCAAAAAAGTAATGCGGAGGCGCAAATCCCGTCATTTAAAACAAACACTCTTAGATTATTTCTATTTCCTATTGTATTAGTTAATTTACAAAAATTTTTTATAATTTTTTAAAAAAAACGATACTCTTTTTTTATAACAGTGATATAATATAGACAATTAGGAAAGCATTAAATAGAGCCTTCATATATTATTTTTTTAGCAAAAATATGTTTAGGTGCTATTTATAGATTTCCGCATTAAGTAAGGAGGAAGGGAAAAATGGCAAAATGTCAAAAACCCGCTGCAAAGCCCGCTGCTAAGCCTGCTGACACAAAAAAGAAATAGTACATTTATGTACTAAAATTTAAGTAAAATACTTTGCTATTCAGTTTCTGCTGAATAGCATTTTTTTTTGAGGGTAAAATAAACTCTGAAAACAGTACAGTACAAAGCCCGCTGTTATATATTATTCAAGGGGCTATTTGAGTTTCCCTATTATACAATTTATCAACATTATCTTTATCAATTTTAGTAAACATATATATATAATACAATGCAGCAAGTACTGCTATTACGGCAGTTATTATTATTGTGGGAGTATCCCACAGCCTGCCCTCGCCCAGCCTTACCACCAAAAGACCGCAAAAATTATATACTGCGTGTAGTGCTGCGCAAACCCAAATATTGCGGGTAATTATTAGTACAAGCGACCACATACAACCCGTCAAAAATGTATAGCCTACCTGCAATAATGTTTCCCCCACGCCTGCCCCTGCAAATAAGTTAAAAATATGAAACAGCGCAAATATCACAGACGAAATAACAGTACCTAAAAAAATCTGTTTACGACTGCCGCCCATCTTTTTTAATATCATCAAAAGTATTGCGCCGCGGAAAAGCATTTCTTCAAAAAAACCTATGGAAAGGCAGGAGAGCAAAAACATAAATATATATTCGGATTTTGTTACCGCCGCATTACCGCTTATAAGTGCGTATATGGGCAAATTGTTTATGCACACTATTATAAAGGGTAGTATTATTATTAAAGATTTAGTTATATTTCTGTTTTTAAATGAAAATATGTCAAATTTATATTCGGCGGCAAGCATAACGGCAAAAACGCCCCCCAGCCCCCTTGTGATTATTACGCTGATAAATTCATTCATTAAAGCGTCGCTTGAAAATTTTATGCCCCAAACATCTATTAGCAGCACCAAAACAAAAAACGCCGACAAAAAAATTATCTGTAAATTTTTTATACCTATTTTAATTCTCTTTGCCATAATAATATTATAGTGTATTGCCGATAAAAAGCAACGCATTTAAGGCATTGTTATCATCATAACTTTCTATAATTACAGATGTTATCGCAATTTAGATAATTTTTTTTCCTTACTCTCTGTTTTTTTATGTTTTTCTTTATATTTTACAAACTGCCTAAGCCTAGAAATCATAAAAAATGACATTGCGCCGCTGAAAATCAAACCTATTACAAATTGAATGTATTGTTCTTCCGAGTTTAGGCGGGTAAAATACACCCCGAATAATACAGCAAGCGCTATGAATCCGCAACAGAAAACCGTAGATATTACAGATAAAAGCGTGATAAACTTCTTTGTTCGCTTAGCTGCGCTTTCCTTGTCACTAAACGATTCGGGCTTTGTTTCTTCATACTTTTTGCGCCATACAAAAAGGCTTGACATTCTGCCGACAAATTCCCATCCGAAATCTTGATATATCTGCAAATAGTCCTTACGAGGATTTACTTGCATATCTACTACATAACGGTATTTTGTTATCTCGCCTTTTTCAAATTTCATTTTCATTGAATTTATATGCCCCACCTTTATCGGATGCCAGCCCTCAGCCGCAAGCTGTTCAAACCATTCCTCATAAGCTTCGGGCACAGCAAACCTAAATGGAGTAAACCACTTTGTCATTTTTTCTTTCATAAAATACTCCCTAAATTATTATATATTTCTTTTATTCTTGCAGTTTCCTCTATAAGTATCTTTTCTCCAATTTCGGTTATTATATAATTCTTTCGCGCTTCAACCTCTTGGGTATGCATTATCAATCCATCACCCTCTAACTTTTTTAGACTTTGATAAACTGTTCCTGCACCGAGTTCTATTCTGCCGCCGGTCAATTCTTTGACATGCTTCATTATTCCGTAGCCGTGCCGCTCCTGCCTAATTGATAACAGAATATAGAACATGGTTTCAGTCATCGGCAAAAATCGTTTTCTAATTTTCTCATAATTCATGGCCATAATTTCACTCTTACCTTTTTAACATTCCTATATCATAGTATGATATACTATATCACAGTGTGATATGTTTGTCAATACTATTAAAGATAATTATCAAAATTTACTAAACATATAGATTGAAATTAAATTGCCGCTAAAATATGAATTTTTAACTTGAAATAAGTTATCAGCAAATATTGCACTTATTGCAACAAAAAAAAGGTCTGACACATAAGTTATCAAACCTTTAGCTTTGCTTTGGAGCGGAAAACGAGATTCGAACTCGCGACACCCGCCTTGGGAAGGCGATGCTCTACCACTGAGCTACTTCCGCATAAATATTATACAGCATATTATATACCTTTTTTTGTGTTTAGGCAATATAATTTAAAAAAATTACCGCAAGGCTATTTTACTTTTTACACAAAAAAACAAGCATCAAAATTTTGGTGCTTGCCCGTTTTTAAGTTTTGGAGCGGAAAACGAGATTCGAACTCGCGACCCCCGCCTTGGCAAGGCGATGCTCTACCACTGAGCTATTTCCGCTTATATTTGTTAATGTTTTTAAGCCTTTTGGTGCGGACGAAGAGACTTGAACTCCCACATCAAAGATACCAGATCCTAAGTCTGGCGCGTCTGCCAATTCCGCCACGTCCGCAAAACAAGCTTAATTATTTTAGCATATACGGCTGTTTAAGTCAATATTTTATCATAAATTATTTGGCGGCGCATAGTGGGCAGGCTTTCCGCAAAAAATATAATACAGGGAACTAAAACGCAAAGCTTTACTATGCCCTTTTAACATTGCCGCTTTTTAAGCATTTAGAGCAGACATACTCTTTTGTCTGACTTCCGTTTTCAGATACAACTTTAACCTTGTGCAGATTAGCGCTCCAAATTTTGGGTGTCTTTCTGTGAGAGTGGCTTACCAAATTGCCGCCCATCTTACCTTTATTGCATACGCTGCATACCTTTGCCATAATAAAAAACCTCCTGTTTATTGTAAACGGCATAGCCGTATAATTTTAATTTTTATTAAAACAACAGATAATATAATATCATTATTAAGGCTTTTTTGCAAGTATATTTTTCAGGTTTCAAATTTTAACTGTAATTGAATATATATTTATTGTTGCAAAAAGCTATGTTTTATTGTAAAATAAAACTGAGCAAATAATAAGGAGAGGTTTTATGGCTGTCAACACGCATAATGCATACGGACAAATAAGCATTACAGACGAAACCATTGCCATTGTCGCAGGTCATGCGGCAAGGGAATGTTACGGCATTGTTGAAATGGTTTCGAGAAGACTTACAGACAGCTTGGCAGAATTGTTTCAGAAAGATTCGCAAAGCAGGGGTGTAAAGGTTTCCACCAGCGAAGACAGGATTTTTATTGACCTTTTTGTCATAATAAAATTCGGCGTTTCTATCAAGGCGGTTTGCGACTCTCTTAAAGAAGCCGTAAAATATCATGTAGAAAATTTTACGGGAATGATTGTCGATACAGTTAATGTAAATGTTATCGGCATAAAGCTATAAATTAAGGGTTTTATTATTTATGTATTTATATACGGATTTATTTATTTGGAGGACTAAACTTTTCTATGCTAAAAAATATCAATGCTAATACGTTCCGCAAAATCATTACAAGCGGAGTAAAGCTGCTTGATGCAAATAAGCAGCATATAGATTCTTTAAATGTTTTCCCCGTACCCGACGGCGATACCGGCACAAATATGTCTTTGACGTTAAAGTCATCTCTTGCCGAAATGAACGAGTATCAGGGCAACAATTTAGACACCTTGGCAGAGTCTGTTTCCAAAGGCGCATTAAAGGGCGCAAGGGGCAATTCGGGCGTTATCACCTCTCAGATTCTCAGGGGATTCTGTTCTGTAATAAAAGAAAATAAAGAAATAGACACAAAAACCTTCGCTAAGGCTTTAAAGAGCGGCACAGAAATCGCTTACAATGCCGTAAGCAAGCCTAAAGAAGGTACTATGCTTACTGTTATCAGAATAGTTGCCGAATCGGCGCTTGCCGTAAGCAAAAAGGAAAACGATTTTGAAAAATTTTTGCCCCAGATAATTGAGGCGGGCGAAAACATACTTGAAAAAACCCCCGATATGCTACCCGTACTGAAAAAAGCGGGCGTAGTCGATGCCGGAGGCAAAGGCCTTGTAATAATGTTCAAGGGTATGCTTAAAGGCGTTTTGGGAGAAGAGATAGAAGAGACAGAGCAGCTTTCTGAGGAAAGTACAGGCGATGTATCAGAGCATGCAGACCTACTTAATTTAGGCGATATAGAATTTGCCTACTGCACAGAATTTTTTATTATAAACCTCAACAAAAAGACCACAAAGGCAGACATAGACAAACTCAGAGAAACCTATTTGACTTTGGGCGACTGCGTTTTGGTTATAGGCGACCTCGATTTTGTAAAGGTGCATGTACACACCAATATGCCCGGCAAACTGTTAGAGGCGGCTCTTAGTTTAGGCGAAATTGACAAAATAAAAATAGAAAATATGCTTGAACAAAACAGGCAGCTTGTGGCGCAGCGTGAAGCCGAGAAAAAAGAACAGGGTATGCTTTCGGTATGCGCAGGCAAAGGGCTTAAAAATATTTTTAAGGATTTGCTTGTAGACGCAGTACTTGAAGGCGGGCAGACAATGAATCCGTCGGCAAACGACATTGCCGAGGCGGCATCAAGAATAAACTGCGACCATGTATTTATTTTTCCCAACAACAAAAATATAATTCTTGCGGCACAGCAGGCAAACGCACTTATAGAGGGTAAGCAGCTACATGTAATACCCACAAAAAACATTCCTCAGGGGCTTGCGGCGGCGCTTGCATTCAATCCCGATGCCACTGTTGAAGAAAATGCGGCTAATATGTCCTCTGTACTCGATACGGTAAACGCAGGGCAGGTTACATACGCCGTCCGCTCTACCGAAGTAGACGGCTTTAAGCTTAAAAAGGGTGACATAATAGGCCTTGACCACAAAAACATTCTAACCAAGGGCAGCGACATAAACGAAGTAACAACGAGCTTAATCGATAAAACATTAACCCAAAACCATACAATGATAACTCTTTATTACGGCGAAGATGTAAAGGAAGAAGATGCTAATCTTCTCAAAGAGCAGCTTCAAGAAAAATATTCCGATTGCGAGGTAGACTGCTACTACGGCGGTCAGCCGATATATTATTATATTGTATCTTTGGAATAACATTAAAGCCTACTTAGGTATGCTATAAAGGAAATAAAAATCGGTTTAGAATAAAGCCTATATTGTACAGCATTTTCCGCCCGTTATACTTTTACAGCAGCTAAGAGGCTCGCACCCCAGCGTTGCCCTGTCCCGCTGTTAAATAAAAGCAACATTATTTTATTACATAAACAAAACATTAAAAACTTTAAAGTGTTGCATTTCTAATTTCAATTGACACCTATAATAAATCGCCAAAGTCGGCACTAAAATCTTGACAACAGCCCTCTTTTAAAATATAATATAAGCCGATGTTTGCGCTGTTATGGCTCAGGCGGTAGAGCACGTCCTTGGTAAGGACGAGGTCTCGGGTTCAAGTCCCGATAACAGCTCCAAAAAAAACCATTGAAAATGCTAACCCGCTTTTCAATGGTTTTTTTAATATATTTCGATAAATAAATGATAAATATGTTTTAGTAGATTAGAATATATAGTTTGATAGAAGCACTGAAAACTAAAAAAATCATATAATGCATAAGAAGAGAAAACATAAATTTTGTAATAATTTAAGATATTAACTTGACAAATACTTTGATGATTGTACAATAGTAGATGTAACTATAGCAACAGGATTATCTTTTAAAGTATGTTAAAAAAATATTTATTTCTTATTATCTCAAATATATGTTCATTAATTATTATAGTATTTGGCTGGATTAGTTTCAGCCAAATACTATTACTATATACACTTTTAACATTTTTATATTTGTTTTCATTTGCATATAATATAACCCAAGCTTCACAATCTAAAGGTGCTCCAATCAAAAAAAGATTATTGATTTTGACACAGTCCTTATCTTTATATTTTAGCTGGGTTGCTTATTTAAACTTAAGTTTAAACAATTTAATCATCTATTTTATTTCAGTTATTATTGTAATAATATCAAGTATTCTTAATTATGTAATATTCAATAAAATAACGAAAAACATTGAAAATGAAATATTAAATACAGATAGGCCTGATAACATTATAATAAATTTTTCAGCAACATTTATTCTAAGTTATTTAATAATTATTATTTCTGCGGTATTAATGTATATTATTGATTTTATTAAATTACAAGTATATCATTTTACATTATTCTTTTTTTGTATATTAACATTATTATCATTATTCATATATTTAACAGAAAAAATAGTAAAAATTAATAAGGGAAAAAAGACAATATTTTATGTTTTTTTATACATAGCTGCAAACATTTATTTTTATTTTCTTGGAATGCTTATCGGACGTAATATGATATCAATATTCTTTATACCTGGTTTTTGTATTTATCTGCCTTATTTTGTGTTAACAAATAATACATTTAAGAGGCTTAGTAAGTAATGACGCAAATTGATTCCGTGAAAACAAAATATTAAAACTTACTAATATTTTGAGTAGGAAAGTATTTAATAAAAATATAAGCATGAAAAAGAATAAAGAAAACAGTATAATAAAATCAGAAAAAAAATTTGATGATACAGATGTTATTACTTATAAATAAAACAAGATTAGCTTATATATTGGTTAATATATGACATTTCTTAAAAAAGCAAAAATTCTAAATTATTCTATCCCCCGCTCCCCGCCCTGTCCAGAGCTTTATTGCGGAAATACAGACATATATCGGCAGCTACCATAACAAGATTAAGGCAATAAAAGCAAAAAAGCATATATTGCAGCCAATTGTTAAAGAAATCGCCGTAAAATGCGCTTATCAGTTTAGAAACAATGCCGCAAATATAACCGATAAATATCAGC